>JACPVD010000164.1 GCA_016191895.1 Chloroflexota bacterium
CACAACTTCTAATAATTCACGCTTGCTTTTCAGGCTCATCATGTGGCTCCTCCGACAGGCTGTTTCGCCTATCGGAAAGTAACATTTTCCCTGATGCAACGTTACTTCCCAAAGTAACATTTCCCGTGATGCAATTCGGTCATGGATTTTGAGAAGCCTTGCTGGGTATAATTTTTGGATGCGACGATTCTCATTCCAAACCTTTACCGCGCTTCTTTTCCTGACCCTTATCCTGCTTCCGTCCGATCGGGCTGTTTCCCGCCCGGGGCTTTTCTCGCCAAATGCCGCAGCCGCCGAACTGATCGGCGACCTCAACGCCCTGCGCGTTGCAAACGGGTTGACTCCCTATCTTCAAACTTCGGTTCTAATGTCGGTTGCGCAAAACCACGCCGACTACATCGCAAGCACCGGGGTTCTGACTCATTTCGGCAGCGATGGGAGCCGCCCATACCAAAGGGCGGTTTCGGCAGGCTATCCGGTCGGCGGCGATCTTTCTCTCGGCGGCTCATTTGCCGAGTTGATCCATTCCGGTTCGGCGGTGACCAATGAAGACGCGCTTGCCTTCTGGCAGGCAAACAGCGCGGACTCGCAGGTCTTGCTCTCGCCCGAATTCGAGGATGTGGGCGCAGGCATTTCAGCCGCAAACGGGTTGACCTATTTCGTCCTCGTTGCCGGTTCAGACGTTGCGCCAGCGACCGGTTCCGGTTCGCCGACCTCCGCACCGCGGACGGTTACGCCGGGGACGGTGGTCCCGAACACCCCGCTTGCAAACGGAGAGATTTATCACATCGTCCAAAAGAACGAGGCGCTTTGGAGCATTGCCATTGCGTACGACACAACCATTGCAGAGTTGAAATTATTGAACAGCCTGGCAGGCGATGAAATCTTTGAAGGTCAAAAATTGCTCATCCGCCGCGCCTCGACGGCGACCCCCACGCCGACGGAGGTTCCGGTTACAGTCACATTGGGGATTCCCACTTCGACGATTGCCCAGCCCGTAACGCCGACGAACACCAATACGCCAACGCCGCTCCCAACCCCGCCGACATCCATCGAAAGCGGGCGGGCGGTGGCTGGCGGCATCATCCTGTCGGCTTTGCTTGCGGCGGGGCTGGCTTCGTTTCTTTCAACACGGAAGCGGGTCGGCAAGCCGAAGGCGGATTAATATCACTTGGATTTTGTTACAAAAGTTTTTGAACGGTCTGATATACTTGCATTGTGAATAAAATCACAAATAAACGAGAGGAAATTTTTTATGTCCGAGATTCGAATCGATTCATTGCTCCCGGCTGAAATGGCGACCAAGGCGGAGTATCTTGGCGTTCGCAAAGCCGAGATGCCAGCCTTTACCATGTTAATGCTTGCCATCCTGGCTGGCGCATTCATTTCGCTTGGCGCGGTCTTTGCCACCACTGTTTCGGCAGGCGGCATGTCTGTCACGGCGGCAGACGGCAGCGCAGCCTTTTCGACGGGTTTGCCCTACGGGGTGACGCGCCTTCTGAGCGGACTGGTCTTCTGCCTTGGCTTGATCCTGGTCATCGTGGGCGGCGCGGAACTCTTCACCGGCAATAACCTGATCGTTATGGCGTGGGCGAGCCGCAAAGTGAGCACCCCGGCGCTTTTGCGCAATTGGGCAATCGTCTACACGGGCAATTTCATCGGCGCCATCGGCACTGCTGTCCTGATGTTCTTCACCCGGCAATATACCTTCGGCGCCGATTCGGTCGGAATTGCCGCGTTGAAGATCGCCGTCGCCAAATGTCAACTGGATTTTGTGCAAGCCATTGCCCTGGGAATTCTGTGCAATGGGCTGGTCTGTCTTGCGGTCTGGCTGTCCTTCAGCGCCCGGACCACGCTGGATAAGATCGCGTCCATTATTTTCCCGATCACCGCCTTTGTGGCCGCCGGGTTCGAACACAGCATTGCGAACATGTACTTCATCCCCTACGCCCTGTTTGTCGATATGTTCGATCCGGCTTTCGTCGAAAAGGTGGCTGAAAAAGTTCCCGGGCTGGAAGCCCTGACCTGGAAGGCATTCCTTGTCGATAACCTGATTCCTGTTACGATTGGGAACATCATCGGAGGCGTCGTCCTGGTTGCCTCCATCTATTGGGTGGTTTTTCTGCGCTCGAAAAAAGAATTGTAAAAAGGAGACACACAATGAAAGCCTATGTCCTGATAAAAGTCCGCGCCGGGGATGTGAAAGATGTCGTCGAGCAGCTGCGCCGCATCAAGAACATCAAGGAGGCGCATATGACCTTCGGTCCGTATGACGCGGTGGCGGTCGCAGAAACCGAGGATGTGGCGGCGCTGGGCAGGGTCACCGCGCTCGAGATTCAGCCGATCCCCGGCGTGGAGCAAACCCTGACCTGCCTGGCTGTGGATGTTTAACACATCCTGATGATCGGGCGCTTTGATCAACCTTGAAGGTTGTCGGTGTGGACTGCAAAATCAGGGGATTTTGCAGTCCAATTAACGATCTTTTAGCGCGCTCCAAGCGGGTGTGTGCAAGCAAAACATTTCAGGCACGGAGTCGAAAGCGGCGCAGAGTGGCGCCGTGGCGGCATCTCCCGACTTTCGAGCAAAATCAGGAGACCCTTCAACAGGCTCAGGGCGGGTTTTTGCAGTCCAAACTGACAACCTTTGCTTGCGCGCAAGCGGGTTGACGG
>JACPVD010000032.1 GCA_016191895.1 Chloroflexota bacterium
GTTGCCTCCGAGCGTGGCAACGTTGCGGACTTGCGGGCCGGCGATCAAATTACAGGCTTCGGTCAAGGCCTGGGCGTGACGAACAGGTAACGGGTCGAGTGCGATGCGGTTGACCGGGACGGAGGCGCCGATGAAGAGTTCGTCCCCCGTTATCTCGAGGCGGGTCATCTCCGCAACCGAAGTCACATCCACTACCGTTTGGACGGGCGCATGACGGCCTTGTGTCAGGTCAAGTACTAAATCCGTACCGCCCGCAATGGGGATGGCGGGACGCGGCGCATTGGCGAATGCGTCCAGCGCTTCGGATAATGTTTTGGGGCGGAGATAGTTTTGCCAGAGGGCCATGGTTGTAGCGCAAATTTAAATTTGCGTTACTTGCCGCGTTCGCCGCGGATGTAGGGCTCGCCCAACGCGGCGGGAGCGCCGAGGCGTTTGCGGATGGCTTCACGCGAACCGATCACCAGCACAATCACGGTGAATGCATATGGCAGCATTTGCAAAAAGAAACCGAGATAGGGATTGTAATAAAAGGGATTGTCAAAGCCGAACAAAAGAAGCGGCGCTTGGATATCAAGGATGAGACGGCGAAGCGCGCCGAACGCATACGAGCCAATCGCCGCGCGAACGGGATCCCACTGCGCGAAGATGACAAGCCCGACCGCGATCCATCCCTGGCCGCCGGTGGTGAGTTCGCTGAACCAACCGGGCGCAACGGCAAGGCTGATGGTCGCGCCGCCAAGCCCGGCCAACATGCCGCCGACAAACACATATCCATAACGGAGTCGATATACACTGATTCCAAGCGCGTCTGCGGCGGATGGGTACTCGCCCACGGCGCGAAGGTGAAGACCCGGGCGGGTGCGGTTGATGTAATACCATGCGAGAGGAATCATCAAATAACCGATGTAAACCAACACGCTTTGATTCGTAAAGAAAATCGGGCCAAGGATCGGGATGAGTGTAAGCAGTGGGATGGAAAAATTCGGCATGAGCGCGACCGTGCCGGCCTTGCTTAATCCCTCGCCCAACACGAGGCTGATGCCTGTTCCCACCAACGTGAGGGCCAGCCCGCTGACAACTTGATCGGCCTGCAATGTGATGACGATGAAGGCATGGATTTGGCTGAGCAGTCCCGCAACGATCATCGCGGCGAGCAGTCCGATCCAGGGGTTGCCTGTGGCAATGGTCGTGCTAAAAGCGGTCATCGCGCCGATGAGCATCATGCCTTCGACGCCGAGATTCAATACGCCCGAGCGCTCCGCCAGCACTTCGCCCAATGTGGCGAAGAGAAGCACCGTACCGCTTGCAACACCTGCCTGAAGAATGATGATGGGATCCATGTTACTCCTCTTCACCCTTCACAAGGCGAACCCGATAACGCAGAAGAAAATCGCTTGCGATAAGACAGACAAGGATGATGCCCTGAATCATCTTCGGGATGCCGGACGGTTGAATCTCGCGCCCCGCCAAAATCAACGCGCCGAACAAAATCGAAACGAGGATGATCACCAGTGGATTCAACTTCGCCAGCCATGCGACAATAATTCCTGTAAAACCATAACCCGCGTTGATGGGCGATGTCTGCAAACGGCGCACCACGCCTGCCACTTCACTCATCCCACCGAGACCTGCCAACGCACCCGAAAGCGCCATGACAAGAATCGTGTTCTTCACAATACTAATGCCGGCGTATCTGGCGGCGTGAGGATTATCGCCGATCAATCGGATCTCATATCCCCAGCGGCTTCGATACACGATGAACCATAACGCCACCGCGGCAGCAACGCCAAACAACAACCCCGCATGGGTTGTGAGACCGCGCAGGAGCGGCATACTCGAAGCGTAATCGGCCAATCTCGGCAGCGACGCGCTTTCGGGAAACTTCGGGCTCATTTGAAATCCACCCTCGCTCCACACGCCGAAGATCCAAAAGTTCACCCACGAGACCGCGATGTAATTCAACATCAATGAACTGATGATCTCATTCACGTTGAACTTCGCCTTGAGGTAGCCGGGAATGAATCCCCACAGCCCGCCCATGCCAAATCCGGCCAGCGCCATCACGGGGATGAACAACCAGCGCGACGTTTCCGGCGCAAGCACCGGCGCCAGCACGATCGCGCTCGCCCCCCATGCACCCATGATGAATTGTCCCTCCGCGCCGATATTCCACAACTTCATGCGGAACGCGATCGAACAAGCCAGCGCGGTGAGAATGATCGGGGTCGCTTTTACAATGGTATCCGAAAGCACGCCCAAACTTCCGAAGGACGCGCGCGCGATATAAATGTATGAAAGGAACGGGTTGCCTCCAACTACTGCGATCACGACTCCGCCCAGAATCAGCGCCACGACCACCGCGCCCAACGTAATGAATAACGACAGTTTCGCAGACGGTTCTTCAAGCCGCGGTTCAAGTTTGATTCGCCACGACGCGCGTTTATTTGTCAAAGCAGATTCAGCCATGCGACTTGACTCCCTCTTTATGGATTTGTTCCAGCGGCGTGCCGGTCATCATCAAGCCAATCGCCTCAATCTGACCTGGATCCGGCTCCCCCGAATTGACCTTGATCTCGCCCATGATTTTTCCCTCGTAAATCACGTATACGCGATCACTTAATGCCAGCAATTCCTCCAACTCTTCCGAGATGAGAAGAACCGCCGCGTCGGCTTCGCGCTGGGTCAACAACAGGCGATGGACTCCTTCAATCGCGCCCACATCCAGCCCGCGGGTCGGTTGAACCGCCACCATGAAATTTGGGTGCCCCGAAATTTCACGCGCAAGAATCACGCGCTGCAGGTTTCCACCGGAAAGAAGCCTCACAGGCGTATTCACCGTCGGCACGATGATATCGTATGCTTCCTTGAGTTGCTGCGCAAATTTTGTCGCCGCGTTCATATCGAGCATCGAACCGTTCGAGATCGGCGGTTTGCGGTAATTCTTCATGATGACATTGTCGGTCACGCTCAAATTGGGCGAACTGCCGACGTGCGCGCGATCCTCGGGAACATACGACATGCCGTGTTCGATTCCATATAACGTATCGCGGTTGCTGACCTTGTCGCCATCCAATGTCACTTCACCTTGTTTGCATTTGCGGAGTCCCGCAATAACCTGCGATAACTCGATCTGTCCATTGCCAGCAACGCCGGCAATTCCGACAATCTCGCCGGCGCGGACATTGAGCGAAAGTCCGCGCAGCGAGGGCAATCCCTTGTCGTTCTCCGCGTAGACGTCCTTCACATCCAAAACGATCTTGC
The DNA here is from genome assembly GCA_016191895.1 of Chloroflexota bacterium. Classification (GTDB taxonomy): domain Bacteria; phylum Chloroflexota; class Anaerolineae; order Anaerolineales; family Villigracilaceae; genus Villigracilis. The sequence continues at coordinate 3,262 of JACPVD010000032.1, forward strand.
CGGGCTGCTTCGGTTTCTTGTCGACAAACAACACCACATCGCGCCCCACCATCATGCTCGCAAGTTCCTGCTTTGTCACGCCCTTCGCAGGGACTCCAGAAGCGGTTGTTACGCCGCGCCGCAACACACTGACGCGATCGGCGATGGCCGTCACTTCCTGTAATTTATGGCTGATAAAAATAATGGACTTTCCCTGCGCCACCATCGAACGCAGGGTGTCGAATAACCCGTCGATTTCCGTCGGCGCAAGGACGGCGGTGGGCTCGTCCATAACCAGCACGTTCGCGCCGCGATATAACATCTTCAGTAATTCCACGCGTTGCTGTTCGCCCACAGAGAGTTGCCAGATCTTTGCGCTCGGATCGACCTTCAAGCCAAACTTGTCGCCGAGATCCGCGATCTTTTTATCGTATGCGCCCAAACGCATCA
>JACPVD010000033.1 GCA_016191895.1 Chloroflexota bacterium
AAAAGGAAGTTCGTATCCTGCAAGGCAAGTTTTGCAAGCGCAAGCCGTCCACGCTCGCCGCCGGAGAGCATCTCCACTTTTTTATACACGTCATCGCCGCTGAACAGATATTTCCCAAGATAATCACGGATCTGACCCGGCAGCCAGTGCGGCATGACCGCGTCGATCTCCTGTAGCACCGTTCGGTTTGGGTCAAGCCCTTCATGCGCCTGCGCGAAATAGCCAATGTGCAAACTCGCGCCGAGAGTCACTTCGCCAGCCAGCGGATTCAATTGGCCGAGAATCGTCTTCAGGAAAGTAGTTTTCCCCGCTCCATTCGGGCCGATCAACGCGGCGCAATCCTGCCGCCTCAATTCGATATCGGGAGTCCGGAACAAAAATTTTTCGGGAATATCGCCTTCAATAGGATAGCCTACCTGCAAATCCTTTGTTCGGATGACCAGATCGCCGGAGCGTTTTTCAGAGCCCAGGCGCAAATGTAAATTGGGCAGAGTCCGCACTGGCGACCTTAACCCACGCACACGACGTTCAGCCTCTTCCACACCCATGATCGAAGTCGTTACAGAAACCTCGTCTGCGGTCTCGCTCCACTTTTGATTGAGCGCGGCTTCCATACCGATCTGCTCGATGGCCTGCACAATGCGCGAAAGGCGTTTGAGTTTTCCCTTGGCCTGCAACACATTCTGCCCCGACACATTCCGCTTGATGTATTCAACTTCCTTCAAGAGTTTTTCTTTTTCACTCTCGAAAATTTCCTGCCGCCGCGCGGCGCGTTCCGTGCGTTGTTTTAAGTATGCGCTGTAATTGCCGCGATACATCTCCGTTGCGCCGGGGAACATTTCCAAAATTACATTGCAGGCTTTATCCAAAAAATAACGGTCATGCGAAACAATGATCGCCGCGCCTTCCCATTGACTCAAATACCCTTCGAGCCATTCGACGGCGGTAATGTCAAGGTGATTGGTCGGCTCATCGAGCAGGAGCAGGTCCGGGTCCGAGAGCAGGAGCCGCGCTAAAAATCCGCGCGTGCGTTGCCCGCCGGAGAGGTGGTCGATGCTAAGTTGATAATCCGCTTCCTTGAATCCCAATCCAGTCAACACCTGGCGAATCTTTGTCGTGTATGTGTATCCGCCGCGCCGCTCGAAATCCTCCTGCAACCTGCCGTAACGCGCCATGACTTCATCGAGTCGCGCAGGGTCAGACATCAACCCCTCGAGTCGATTCAATTCCAGTTCCTCTTTTTTGAAATGACTGAAGACCGACTCGCACGCATCCCAAAGCGTTCCCGTCATTTCGAAATCGGCCTCCTGCGACAGATACCCGATCCGGACTCCCCGTGAGCGGGATACTGTTCCCGATGTGGCCTCGTCCGCCCCGACGAGGATTCGCAAGAGCGTCGTCTTGCCGATTCCATTCGGCCCGACGACCGCCATGCGCGCGCCCTTGGCGACAGAAAACGTCACCCCGCTGAAAATATCAGTGGGGCCGTAGGACTTGGACAGCGAACTTACCGTAATGAGCGACATGATTTTTTAACCGCCCCGTATTATACCGTTCTCCGCCTTACCTTTGACCCATATCATGAACCTTGCCTTATCTGTATAATGCCGAAAATTTTTCAGGAGTTTACATGTATCGCTATCCTCTTAAACTGGAATTCCCTCTCGTAAGTCTTGGCCGCCAGGTGGACGTCAAAAACGGCGACGGCGGGTTCATTATGCGCCTCAGCGACCCGTTCATTTCCTTCAAGGATTCGATGACCATCATCGACAGCCGGGGCAATGTCGCGTACAACGTCAATGGAGACTCGCCCTTTCGCATGTTGTTTCGATTCGCCAGCGCCTCCACCCAATGGACAATCGCCGCTCCCGATGGCAAAGCCGTCCTGTTTTTGGACGATTACTGGGCGCGTATGGAAGAGTTCAAGGATGTGGGTATTCAACCGCCCTCCGGTATCGGCGCGGATGGCAGGGCCGACATCGGTGGCGTATTGGGCAACGTGGCCGCGAATATGCTCAACAACAGAATCGGCCAAAACGTTCCCAGCAGGCTTGTGTACAGAATCATGGACCAGGAAGACGGCAATGTGAAAGGCTGGATCGTCCCCTCCCCGGGCACCGGCTGGTTCGATTTCCTTCCCTATTCCACGCGCATTAAGATTTTGAATCTGCCGTTTGCCGCGCGGGCATACGCGCCATCGTATGAATTCAAGATCGGCGGTTTGTATGCTCCCACTGTTCTCAAATTACAAAAACAACGCGACTTGTTATTCGACAAATACACCCTGGAAAAGATCGGAGAATTAAGCGACGCCGACGAACGCTGGGCCATTCCCGCAATCGCCATGGCGGCGATGTTCGAGCGCCAGCGGGTAAAACAGATGACCGACTGGTAAGTCGTCCCGGTCACAATAATTGGGGTGTGAGGTGTTTTGAGCGCGCTCAAAACACCTCACTTTCCTCTTTATCTACTTCAAC
>JACPVD010000165.1 GCA_016191895.1 Chloroflexota bacterium
AAAAAAACGCTTTGCGGCTTGGCGTCTTTGCGTTAAAAACACAATTTGTTCCCGTGCCGGGAAAATCGCAGACTAAAGTCTGCGCTACGCAATCTTTCGATTACGGCACAAGCGGAGTTTGGGTCGGTTCGGGTGTGGGAGTCGCTTCGCATTCGAGGAGCGTCAACCGTTCGCTGAAAATGCCCGTGCGCCCGATTTCATCCGAACCGGAGTCGAGCGCCACGAGTTGATATTGCACCCATGCGTTCTCGAAAATATCCACGCCGATCATCACATCGGAAATAAGTTCGTAGGCGAACGTGCCGCCGCCAAGTTTATCCATGGTGAGCGTTGTCCATTTGCTGGTTGTGCCGGTCTGCCTGCTTTTGAAACGGACAGAAAGCGTAACAAATGCCGTTTTCGCTTCCAACGCCTGGGCAGTGAACTTCACCGAAGACGGCTGACAGGCCGGACGCTTGTAAAACTCCGATTGCGACAGGTTGATCGAAATAAAACCGTTCATCTGTACGGGCGGCGTGGGCGTATTCAATGCAAGGGTCGGCAAATCCATCGGCGTGAATGTCGGAAATATCGGCGTGATCGTCGGGGTCGGAGTCCACGTTTTGAATCCCAACAGCGGCGGCGTGGGGGTGAAGGTGAACGTGGGCGTAATCGGCGTGGACGTGGGCGTATCGGTGGGAAGTATAGGTGCGTCGGTTGCGGGCAGCGCGGCGGGATCGACTTGCGTAAGGATGGAGCACGCCAAAAGAAAAACAGCCAGGGTTGCAAAAAAGGTTCTTTGTTTCATGGTCGCCTACCTGCATGGGGAAAGTGAAATCTGGTCGGTATAGATTTGAGAGCGGCCAACCACCGCGCCGGCGTCGTCGGTTGCAACGAGTTGAAAATACACCCACGCCTCCCTGTAGTGATTATGCCCCTCGACATTACTGCCAACCAGCACATAGGAAAAGGTCCCGTTGCGGTGATTGCGCATCACGTCGCCGGTCGTCCAGGGAGTCGAATCATTCTTTTTCAACGCCTTGGTCCGCACAAAGACAACCACGCTATAAACATTTTCAGGGCTTTGCACCTTCGCGGTGATCGTTGTGTTGTTAAGTTTGCAACTCCCCCAGAAGATTTTATGTTCTGAAACCGTAATTTCCTTAAACCCGAAAGCGGGCTGGGTCGCCGTGGGGCTTGGCCCCGGAGTGGGAGTATCCCCGCTGTATAAAAACACAAGAGTTGGCAGGGTGGGCGTCGGTTGAAAGGCGTCCCATGTCGGAATTTTTACAATCGTTGGAGATGCGGTAATGGTGGGCGTGAGCGTAATCGTCGCCGTTGCTGTGGGGGTGGGAGTCTCCGTCGGCATGGGCGCAGGCGACGCGCCAAGTGAACACGCCTGTAGTAAAATCATCGAAATCATTGTCAAAAGCCAAAGTCTGCGCATGTATATCCTCTTTTGGGCGATTATCTCACTGATATTACACACATGCGCTTCGACTTCGCTCAGCGCGAATACCTCTGTCCTGAGCGACACTTGCCCTGGCGGGCAGCGCCAGGGAGTCGAAGGATATTACGTGTCAAGGTGAGCATCCCATTTATTGTACAACAACATGACCTCCATCGAAGTAACCAACCTGCAAAAGACATTCCAGACCAAGCGCAAGGCCGCGGGGCTGGGCGGCTCGATTCGCTCGCTGTTCAAGCCGGAGTATGGTTCCGTCGAAGCAGTGCAATCGCTCTCGTTCAACATGGACGCCGGCGAATTGCTCGGCTTCATCGGCCCGAACGGCGCTGGCAAATCCACCACGATCAAAATGCTCACGGGCATTTTGCATCCAAGCGGCGGCGAGGCGAAGGTACTCGGTTTCACTCCCTGGGTCGATCGACAAAAACTCGCTTATCGCATCGGCACGGTCTTCGGGCAAAGGCCGCAACTCTGGTATCACCTGCCCGCGATGGATACGTTCATCCTCTTTGGAAAAATCTACGAACTCGACGACGCCGAAGCAAAAAAGAGAATCGACTTTCTTTCCGAGGCCTTCGAAATACGCGACTTGCTGGATGTGCCCGTGCGGAAACTTTCCCTCGGCCAGCGGATGCGCTGCGAAGTGGCCGCCTCGCTCCTGCACCGCCCGAAACTGATCCTGCTCGATGAGCCATCCATCGGCCTCGACGTGGTCGCCAAACAACACATCCGCGATGCGATCAAGCGCATGAATCAGGAGGAAGGTGTGGGTGTATTACTTACATCTCATGATGCAGGCGACCTTGAAGCGTTGTGCAAGCGCGTCATCGTTGTCAATCACGGGCAGATCGTTTACGAAGACAAGGTCTCCAACCTGAAACGGAAATTCCTCACCACCAAAATGGTCGAAGTGCGTTATGCGGAGGAAGTGTCCAAAGACTACTCCATCAAAGGCGTTGAAATATTAAAGGTCGGGCATTACGGCGTGAAGTTGAAATTCGACACCACCAAAACCTCGGTGGACTTTGTCATGTCTCACCTTGCAAACGCCGGTGATATTGTGGACATTACCATTTCCGATCCGCCGCTGGAGGAAGTGATCGCGAAAATTTATCAGGAAGCGAACGATTCAGCGATTCAGCGAATCGGCGAGTCGACGATTCGACGCGCCAACAGAGGAGACAAAAGTGGATAAAAATTTTTGGATTGGGATTTGCGAGAACAAATATGAAATTCCAGACGGACATTCTTTGGCCGAGTTAACGACAGAATTATTCGCCAACATTGGCTCCACCGATCCCGAACTGCGCGACGACATCGGGTACATGGTCTATGCCAACTGGCTGAAACAGGGGCGTTACCCTGCCGACGAAATCCGCGGTCACATAAGGCAACTGCTGGCAAACCTTGAAACTGGAATCGGCGAACCCGAAAGCGACTCAGTGTTTCTGCGGACCTTTTCTGTTCTCTTTCTTGCGGAGATCGTCCACAACGACAATAAAAAGCCCTTCCTCAACAAAGCGGATATTGCACCGATTCTCGAAAAAGGACTTGCATATCTCGCCGCCGAAAATGACCCGCGCGGACATATCCCCGTCAAAGGCTGGGCGCACGCCCTCGCCCATACCGCGGATCTGATGCTGGTGCTTGCGAAGAATCAAAACATCGCCGAAACGGACTTGTTGAACATCCTGAATGCAATTTCAGTGAAAATCATCGGCGCGACAAATTACATCTACATCCATGGCGAAGACGAACGCCTTGCGAACGCCGTTGCGCAAGTTTTGCGCCGCGATCTGATTCCGCTCGAACAGGCGAAGACATGGGCAACGTCCTTTATCGAGCAGGATTGGGTCGGCGCGTACATGGACGGGAAACGCAATTCCGCCTACCAAAACACCCGCAACCTCCTGCGAAGCATTTACTTCACGATCAAAACAGACGAAGGCGAATTGCCCAAACGGGATGAACTTGAAGCGGTGTTTTTGGAAACTGTCAGTGAGTTGAAGCCATATTGATCAACGGCTTTCGGACTCCAACGTCTCTGACGTTGGAGTGAAAAAATAATGTGGCGCAAATCTCTAATTTGCGCGGGCGAGTCTGGAGACTTGCCCTACATTATGAAAGTCCGTCCAAAGTCTGGACGCGAAGCGTTTGGACTCCGATCTTTCTTCTTTCCTCTTTCTTTTACCTCCAATGAAAACTCTCGCAAAATACTGGTCGATCTTCCAAATCACGCTCATCAACTCCCTCGCCTACCCCGGTGAATTAATCGGGCGGAGTTTGATGATCATTCCCTTCATGTGGATCTTCTTCCAGTTATGGAAGGTGACCTTCAGCGCGGCGGGCGCGGATGGAGGCATGATCAATGGCCTGACCCTGCGCGATACGCTCTGGTATCTCATGCTGGCAGAGACCATCGAGTTGGGACGCCCGCCCATTGCGCGAACGATGTCTGAAAATGTGAAAGACGGCTCCATCGCATACATCCTCAATAAACCCTACGACTTCATCCTCTATCAATTCAGCACAGCCATGGGCGAGACCATCTTCCGCGCCATGCTCAACGCCATCTTCGGCGGGCTGACGGTCTGGTGGCGCGTCGGCATGCCCAATCATTTGCAAGGGTTTCTCATCGCCCTGCCCGCCGTCCTCGGCGCGTGGGTCTTGCATTTTTGCATCAACGCCATGATCGGCCTCTCCGCGTTTGTAGTGGAGGATGTTTCGGCTTTCACATGGATCTACCAAAAACTCGCCTTCATCTTTGGTGGCATGTTAATTCCGCTGGATTTTTATCCGCAGTGGCTACAATCGTTTGCAAAGGCGCTCCCCTTCTCCAGCGCGATCTACGGGCCGGCGCGGTTGTTCGTCACGCCGAGTCTTGAGATGTTTGTCAACGTGATGTCGTTGCAAATCGTTTGGATCGTCGCGCTGGCGATTACGCTCGTCATTGTTTATCGGCGCGGATTGACTCAATTGACGGTGAATGGAGGATGACACGGCTGGTCTCGGTACACCTCGCGAAGATCATGCGAGGCTACTCGACCAGCGGGATAAACCAGCCATGAAAGAATTAAAATTTCTCCTTGCCATCTGGAAGACAAATCTGTTATCTGCAATGGAGTATCGCGCCGCGTTCCTGACACAAGTCATTGGGATGATGGCAAACAACTTCATCTACTTCGCGATCTGGATCATTTTCTTCGACCGCTTCAAAGATGTGCGCGGCTGGGGCGTGAACGATATGTACGTCACCTTTGGCGTGCTGGCGAGCGCGTTCGGCCTTGTGAGCCTGCTCTTCGGAAACGCCTTCATGCTGAGCGATATCATCGCCAAAGGCCGCCTCGATTATTACCTGTCCCTGCCGCGGCCGGTTTTGTTGCACACGATCGCCAGCCGAACCATCGCGAGCGGGATGGGAGATTTTGTCTACGGCTTTATCAGTTACGGACTCTCCGGCTATTTCACCTGGGACGGGCTTGCGCGCTACGTTCTCGCCACGCTGTTGGCGGCTACTGTTTTCGCGGCCTTTCTCATTCTGACGCAGAGTCTGGCGTTCTGGTTCGGCATGATGACTAATTTCAGCAACCTCGTGCTCAACGCCATGCTGACGTTCGGCATTTATCCCATCACGCTCTTCGATAATTACGCAAAGTTGATTCTATTCACGATCATCCCCGCCGCGTTGATGGGAGCCATCCCCGCCGAGTTCATCCGCGCGTTTACGTGGCAGACGCTGGGTCAATTACTGTTGGGCGCGATTGGATTCCTCTCTTTGGCGATATTCACCTTCCGCAGAGGACTGCGCCGCTACGAAAGCGGAAGCGCGATACAGATTGAGGTGTAGAAAAACACATGAATATAAAACAAACACTTGCGCAGGAACTACAGGAAACACACGGGAAATTTCTCGCATTGCTGGATTCCATCCCCGAAGCCGATTATTCCCTGCCCACCGATAACCCCGCGTGGACGGTTGGGGATATCCTGTATCATATTACGCTCGGGCCAAAGGCGTTATCCTTCGAGATTTGGATGATCGTCCATGCGCGCTGGGCGTTTCAGTTTGGGTTGAATTACTTTCCATCGAAATTATTCAACAGAATCAATGCGCGTTTTGCGCGGCGCGGAAAACGAATCAACCGTCAGATGCTGGCCCGGGCCTATGAGGCGGGGCACGCAGGCATCCGGTCAAGGTTGAGGCGGACGCGGGAGGAGCAGATGCAGCTTTCAGTGGCGTACCCGGCTGAGTTGGAGGAAATGCTCGCAGGCGAGTGCAGCGTCGAGCGTCTTTTTCATCATGTGAAGAATCATTTCGAGGCGCATGCGGGGCAATTGAGAAGGTGACAGTCACTTGCGAAGTGACTG
>JACPVD010000166.1 GCA_016191895.1 Chloroflexota bacterium
AAGCCTGTTCACGAGTTCGTGCCGATTCATTTCATGCACAACCTGATCACATCGACGTTGATTTTACCGACAGGAATCGAATTGCATGACGTGTGGCATACCGTCAAGGAGGCGACTCCCTATTGGGACAATTACTGGGATGGGACATTCCCCCCCAACGCGCGTCTTTATCTGACCTTGAACCTGTTCCTGCTTGCAATGGGCATTGCCGTCGGCTGGAGGTTTTCGCGCATGGCCGGGCTGGTTCCGCTGGGAGTCTTTATCTTCTATAACCTGGCAAATTCCTTCGCCCGCACCTCCGGCGGACGTTACGTCGTTCCCATCGATTGGGTTGTGATTTTCTATTTCGCGCTTGGCGCGTTTCAACTCATTCTCTGGGGAATGTCTGTCTTTGGAGTGAAGACTGGCGGCGGATCAACTGCCCCTGTTCATCCAGCAGTGCAACTGCCGGATGAACCAATCAGTGAATTATGGACATGGCCTCCCCTAAAAAAGGCTGCCTTCATTATTATACTCTTCCTGACGTTGGGGGCGCTCATCCCGCTTTCGGAACAACCCTTTGAACGGCGCTACCCCGACCGCACCCAGGCCGAACTGCTCGCGTTTTTGGATAAAGAAGGCTATCTTCAGCAAATGGGATTCGAGGGCGCGGAGATCAGGTCTGCGGTGGAGAAATGGCCGGAGTTTCGAATTGTCGCCGGGCGGGCGTTGTATCCGCGCTATTTTCTGGCCGGCAAAGGCATTCCGAAAAATCGATTTCCCTACAACGCGATGGACTGTCCCAGAGTCACCTTAACGCTCATCGGGCCGCAGGGAGGATACTACGTCCTCCTGCCGCTGGGTAATGTGCCGCATTTGCCCAACATGTCGGATGTGTACATCGTAGGGTGCCGGGATGGCGAAACGCTCGACGCCCTGGCATTGGTTGTGATCGACCAGCCGTCGTTTGTATATGTCCGCGAGCCGGCTTCGCCGATTCAATGTCCGCTGCAACAGCCTGTTTGCGATGAAGATCGCGTCTGCCGGTGAAAAAATACCGTATGGTAAAATCTAAACCCTTTGTAAAAAATTGAGTATCTTTTCAATACATTGGGGTGTGGGGTGTTGTGGGCGCGCGAAGCGCGCCCACAACACCCCACTTCCCCCTTCTTTTTGAAGTTGGATTTGCTAGCGCATAAATCTCTCGTAAAAACCCTAAAGGTCTTTTTTGCCGATCAGGGTTTTACGAAGGCACAGGAGACCTTTAGGGTTTCCGTGTACGGTAGAGAAAAGTTGGAGAACGAAATGAGTATTTCCAAGGATGCGATCTACGACAGCGCAAAACGCGGACCGGTGGCGCTGGAGGAATTGCGCGGCGTGTTCCAATACCGCGGATTGATCCTGCAATTGATCCGCAAGGACGTCGTCGCGCGTTACAAACGCTCCGTCCTCGGCGTTGCGTGGACGATGCTCCACCCGCTGGGGATGATGATCATTCTGTCGCTGGTGTTTTCCACGTTGTATCACAGGCAGGGCGATTACCCGGCCTACATCCTCAGCGGCCTGATCGCCTGGTCGTTTTTTTCGCAGACCACAAACGGAATGATCTCCCAGATCGTCTGGGGCGGAGCGTTGATGCGGAAAATCTACGTGCCGCACACATCCTTTGCGGTCGCTTCGGTCGGCACGGGGATGGTCAATCTCGCGTTGTCGTTCGTCCCCCTTTTTTTGATCGTCCTGCTGGTGGGCATACCGATTCGCTGGAGCATCCTGTTCCTGCCGGTTTCCATGCTGCTGCTGGCGGCTTTTGCGCTGGGCGTGGGGCTGATCATCTCCACCGTTTCGATCTACTTCCCGGATGTCTCCGAGATGTACAGCCTTGTGTTGATCGGCTGGATGTATATGACACCCATCATCTATCCCGAAACCTTGATTCCCGAATCGTACCGCTACTGGTTTTTCAGGCTGAACCCCATGTATTATTATTTGAAGATATTCCGCGCGCCGGTCTACGATGGAATGCTCCCCGAAATGGACATCCTGCTTCCCGCCGTGTTGATCTCCATCCTGGCCCTCACTGTCGGCTGGCTGTTCTTTTCCAAAAAATCCGATGATTTCGCCTATCACTTGTAGGAAGACGCATGACCGATCATTTGCCGGAAGAAGTTGTCCGCCTCGAAAATGTTTCCGTTCACTATCGCAAGCCGGGCAGCCGCATTCGCACTTTTAAAGAGTACGCGATCCGCACCCTTCAACGCCGGCTTCAATTCAAGGAATTCCACGCCCTGCAGGATGTGAACCTGACCATTCAGCGCGGCGAGATATTTGGAATCATCGGAAACAACGGCGCGGGGAAAAGCACCCTGCTGAAAGTGATCTCCCGCGTGCTGGTGCCCACGCAGGGACGGGTGTGGATCAAGGGCGTGGTGACGCCGCTGCTGGAATTGGGCGCGGGCTTTCACCCGGAATTGACCGGGCGCGAGAACGTTTTTCTCAACGGATCGATTCTCGGCCATTCCCTGCGCGATATCGAAGATCACATGGAGGAAATCATCCGTTTTTCCGGGCTGCGCGAATTCATCGATTCGCCGGTGCGCACGTATTCGAGCGGCATGTACGCCCGGCTTGGGTTTGCCACCGCCACCACCTGGGAACCGGATATTTTGCTCCTCGATGAAGTCCTGTCGGTCGGCGACGAGGCGTTTCGCGCAAAATGCGAGAAGCGCATGAAAGGCTTCCGTAACGGCAGTACCACCTCCATTCTCGTCTCTCATTCCATGGAATCCGTGATCGCGTTGTGCAGCCGCGTCGCATGGTTCGACAAGGGAGAGATTCGCGCCATTGGCCCTGCAAAGGAAGTTGTGGCCCAATATCGCAAGGCACAGCCGGGAGAAAAGGAAAATGCAGTTCACAAGAACAAGCCTGCCTGATGTCATCCTGATCGAGCCGAAGGTGTTCATCGATCCGCGCGGATTCTTTTTGGAAAGTTACCGGAAGGAACGTTTTTTCGCCGCCGGCATCCAGGCCGATTTTGTGCAGGATAACCACTCGGCGTCCACAAGAGGGGTTTTACGCGGACTTCATTATCAGATCCGCCAGCCGCAGGGCAAACTCGTCCGCGTGGCGGCGGGCGCGATCTTCGATGTGGCTGTGGATCTGCGCCGCAGTTCGTCGACGTTCGGTCAATCTGTCGGGGCGATTCTCTCGTCAGAAAACAGGAGCATGCTTTGGGTCCCGCCCGGATTCGCGCACGGATTCTACGTCATGAGCGAGCGGGCGGAAGTCCTGTATAAGGCTTCGGATTATTATGCCCCGCAATGGGAGCGTTCATTATTGTGGAACGATCCCGCGCTGAAGATCGACTGGCCGATCGCAAACGGCGAGCCGCCGATCCTTTCGGAGAAGGACGCGCGCGGAACGTTGTTGTCTGAATCGGAAACGTATGAGTAGGTTTGCCGCAAAAAAAGATGTGGGGTGTTGCGAGCGCGCGAAGCGCGCTCGCAACACCCCACACCCCGATTTATGCGGTAAAAGATCTTTGGAGTTGCCATGAAAAATATTTTAGTCACCGGTGGGGCGGGCTTTATCGGCTCGAATTTTGTGCGCCATCTGCTGGAGGTTGAGCCCGATGTTCGTGTTATCAACCTCGATGCATTGACCTATGCCGGCAGTCTCGAAAATTTGAAAGACCTGCCCGGCGCGGACCGCCATGCGTTCGTACAGGGCGACATCTGCAACCGCGATCTTGTGAGCGAACTGCTGCGCAAGCATCAGATCGACACCATCGTCCACTTCGCCGCAGAATCGCACGTGGATCGCTCCATTCTCGGCCCGGAGCCGTTCATTCAAACCAATGTGTTCGGCACGTTTGCTTTGCTCGAAGCGGCGCGTCAATACTGGCTTGTGGAAAAGGCCCTGCCTGTCGGGCAAGTCCGCTTTCATCATGTTTCCACGGATGAAGTGTACGGCACATTGAAACCCGATGACCCCGCCTTCTCCGAGACGACGCCCTATGCGCCCAACTCGCCGTATGCGGCCTCGAAGGCTTCGAGCGATCATTTGGTTCGTTCGTATCATCACACTTATCAAATGCCGGTGACCATATCCAACTGTTCCAATAACTATGGCCCGCGACAGTTTCCCGAAAAATTGATCCCGCTTGTCATCTTGAATGCGTTGACCGGCAAACCCCTGCCCGTCTATGGCGATGGACAGCAGATCCGCGACTGGCTTTACGTCACCGATCATTGCGAGGCCATTCACAGGATTTTGGCAAAGGGACAGCCCGGCGAGACCTATAACATCGGCGGCAACAACCAGCCCGCCAATTTGACCATCGTCGAAACCATCTGTGATCTGTTGGATGAATTGAAACCCGCTTCGGAACCGCGCCGCAAGTTGATTCAATTCGTCACCGACCGCCCCGGACATGACCGCCGCTACGCGATGAACATCGCCAGGATCGAGCGTGAACTCGGCTGGAAGCCGCGCTATTCCTTGAATGAAGGCCTGCTCGCCACGGTGCAGTGGATCCTCTCCAACCCCGAATGGCTGGAGGCCATCCAAAAACAAAAAGAGTACCAATCATGGGTGGATAAGAATTACGAAAAGAGGTAAAGTTGTTTACTGACGTTATGTAGTGCGTCGCACCAAACGGGTGGATTCGCCCAATTATTAACGAAGAAGAATCTATACGTGAGGTTGGTCCTGTTCAACATGGTGCGACGCACCCTATGCGAAGAGAAGGGAGAAGTGGGGTGTTGTGGACGCGCGAAGCGCGCCCACAACACCCCACACCCCAAGAGGAGAAACCATTATGAAGGGAATCATCCTTGCCGGCGGGCGCGGCACGCGCCTGCACCCGCTTACGTTTTCGATGAGCAAACAACTCCTGCCGGTCTACGACAAGCCGATGGTGTACTATCCGCTTTCGATGTTGATGCTGGCCGACATCCGTGAGATTCTGGTCATCAGCACGCCGGAAGACCTGCCGCTGTTTCGCAATTTGCTTGGGGATGGAAGTCAGTGGGGGTTGCGATTCTCCTACGCCGAGCAGGACCAGCCGCGGGGACTGGCGGATGCGTTTCGCGTCGGCGCGGAATTCGTCGGGAAGGAATCCTCCTGTTTGATCCTCGGCGATAACATCTTTTTCGGTCACGGCCTGCCGGAGATTTTGCGCCGCGCATCCACCATGACGAAAGGCGCGTGTGTCTTTGCCTATGCCGTGCGCGACCCCGAACGTTACGGCGTGGTCGAGTTCGATGGCGCGGGCAAAGTGATCAGCCTCGAAGAAAAACCCGCGAAGCCCAAATCGCATTACGCCGTGCCCGGCATTTATTTTTATGATTCAAGCGTGGTGGAACTGGCCGCAAATTTACAGCCATCGAAACGCGGCGAGCTGGAGATCACCGACTTGAATCGCCTGTACCTCGAACGCGGCGACCTGCGGGTGGAGGCGATGGGGCGCGGCACGGCCTGGCTCGACGCCGGCACGCACGAGTCGCTTTTGCAGGCGGCCAATTTCATCCAGGCTGTGCAGGAGCGGCAGGGCATGATGATCTCGTGTCCGGAAGAGATCGCCTTTCGCATGGGCTTCATCGACAAGGAAAAACTTTTGGAACTGGCCGGGAAATTAAAAAACAATTCCTACGGCCAGTATCTTTTGGATCTCGCGAACGGAAAAATCTGATGCGGATTTTATTACTGGGAAACACCGGCCAATTGGGATGGGAATTACAACGCTGCCTGCTTCCATTGGGCGACGTGAACGGGCTCGACTACCCGGAGATCGATCTTTCCAACCCGGGGCAGGGTCTGCGCGAGATGATTCGCGCCGCCAAACCCGAAATCATCGTCAACGCCACCGCCTACACCGCCGTGGACGTTGCCGAAAGCAGGCGCGATCTTGCGTATGCGATCAATGCGACCTCCTCCGCGGTGATGGCCGAAGAGGCAAAGGCGCTCGGCGCGACGTTGATCCACTATTCGACCGATTATGTCTTCGACGGTTCGAAAGGAGGGCCGTATATCGAAACAGATACCCCCAACCCGTTGAATGTGTACGGCTCCAGCAAACTGGAGGGAGAACAGGCGGTTCAATCGGCCGGTGGGTCGCATCTCATCTTTCGCACCGCGTGGGTATACAGCCTGCGGCGCGAGAGTTTTGTCACCAAGTCGCTGTTATGGGCAAGGGAAAATGAAACCCTGCGCGTGGTGGATGACCAGGTCAGCAACCCCACGTCGGCGCGGATGCTGGCGGAAATCACCGCGCAACTATTGGCGCGGGGCCGGGACCATGTGAGCGAACGAGCCGGCCTGTATCATCTGGCCGGGGATGGCTTTACCAGCCGCCTCGGGTGGACCCGGTTAATTTTGGAACTCGACCCCGGCCGCGGGGAGCAAAAGACGCGCGAAATCCTTCCCGCATCCACCGCCGATTTCCCCACCCCGGCCCGCCGTCCGCTGTTTTCTGCGCTGAATTGTGACCGATTCGCAGCGGTTTTCGGCCTGCGCCTGCCAAATTGGCAACTGTCCCTGCGGCTGGCGATGCAGGGGTAGGGTTGCGGGGGGACGTTGCCGCGCTTGCAATTTTGAAATTGACGGTCTCTTTTTACCTCTTTATCCGTTATGAATAATGAAGGAACAAATACTTCGCTGGCATCCTCCCTTCCCGAGGGCGAGATCCTCGCACTGATTCAACGCGCCCTTGATGGAGATGCCCAGGCTGTGGCTGAGTTGTATGACCTGCATTACCAAAAGGTTTATACATTTTCCTACTACCGCCTGAATGGGGACGTTGCTCTTGCGGAGGATGTGACGGAGGATACGTTCCTGCGCGCTTTTCGCGCCATCGGATCGTTTCGATGGAGAGGAACTTCTTTCAGCGCCTGGCTGATCACAATCGCGCGCAACCTCATCGTGGATTTATCCCGCCTCCCTGAAACGCTTCCGCTCGAAGAAACCTGGCTGGATACATCGTCGGACCCGGCAAAGATCACAGAGAGCGAAATGTCCAACGCGGAAGTGCGCCGGTCCCTTCACAAACTGACCCTTGAACAAAAGGATGTCATCATCCTGCGCTTTTTCGACGATATGAGCATCGCGGAAACGGCGGAATCGATGGGCAAGACCATCCATGCGGTGAAACGCCTGCAAGCGCGCGCGCTGGCCGCGCTTGGAAATAGTTTAGCAAGGCCAACCGATTGAAATGAACAGAAAACTGGAAGAAACCCTGGAAACATGTCTCGCCGATATTCGGGAGGGACGCGCCACTCTGAACGAGTGCCTGTCGCGTTACCCCGATCTGGCGGATGAACTCGTGCCGCTGTTGCGCGTGTCGATTTCGCTTCGAGGAATGTCCCGCCCCCAGCCCTCTGAGAGACGTGTCCTGGCGGGGCGCCAGCGCGTGTTGCGCGAGTTTACTGCGCGACCTCCCGTTGCATGGTGGAAGCGCGCCTTCGCCGCTCCCGCATTGACCTTCGCGGTGACGGCTACCTTTCTTTTTCTGGCGGTGTTCGGCACGGGGGTTTTTATGGCGGTTTCCAATGGCGGACCGGTGGCCAATGCCTACCCCAACCCCGGCATAACCCAACCCCAACCCGAGTCTTCCCCTGTTGTTTCCCAGCCAACCATTACGGTAAACGGTATCGGCGTAAAAAGCGAGATCACCGGCGCGTACGAACTCGCCAGCGCGTCGGACGGAACCCTTTGGTTTGTGCAGGCCGATACCGCGCAGGTCGGTTCCGTGGATAATGACAGGAGCCGGAAGAACTGGTCGATTACCTCCAATGGTGGGAGCGCCGCCGGCATTACCGTGGACTCGGCTGGAAGGGTGTGGGTGACCGATCCCACAGCCCGCGCCATCGTCATGCTGGACCCGGAATCAAAAGAGGTGACTTCATGGAACGTCCCATGGGGGCCCGGAATCGGTTCCCTGGGCAGAATCACAACGGGAGCGGATGGCTTCATCTGGTTCATCGACCGAGACGGAAGCCGTATTTATTCATTGAATTCCGAAGACGGCACCTTCACCGCGTACGACGTGGAGGGTGCGGAGTACCTTCAATGGGCGGACGGCTCGTTGTGGTTCAGCGGCAGGCCCGGCCAGTTGGGGCGGATCACCCCCGGCTGGATGATAGACTTCGTGGATGCGCCCGGCGAACCCACCGCCATGGTGTGGGACGGCGAATCGCTCTGGTATGCCGGCGGTGCGTTGGTCGGGCGGATGGATATCGGCTCGGGCAGTGTCAACGTCTACCCGCTCGATGGCGCAACCGCCGACCGGATCGCCACAGACGGGCTGGGCAATATCTGGTTCGGTTCGCAGGGGCGCACCGAATTGGGTTTGTTGCAGGCCGGGAACGGGCAAATCAGCATGCGCTCTCTGGATGCCCTCACACAGGGACTGTACTCGCTGGCCGTGGGGCGCGAGAAGGTCTGGGTTTCAGACAGCGACAGCCGCTTTATTTACTCTTTCAGCCTCTCTTTACCGGGCGAGGCAGGCCCGCAGATCGACCATTTTATGGCATCCCTGTCGCTCGCCATCCCGTAGGCAGGGTGTTTGTTGTACCGCAAAGTTGTTGTCTTTAACAAAATGAAACCACTGCAAAAACCTTTTCTAACCGCAAAGAACGTTCAAAGACGATTCAAGAATTTAAATCTTCGGAAAGAATTTTCCTAAGAAAGTGTCTGTGACTTTGTTTTTCCTTGGCGGACTTCGCGCACTTTGCGGTTCGATTGCCTTTTTGCAGTGGAGTCACAAAATAATTCCGTAATGTTTGCGTAGGGCGCGTTCTCTTACGCGCCCGTTGGCGTTAGAGAACGCCAACTACGCTGCGCCTGTGTTTTGTGAAAAACAGGCGTATCGCGAGATACCCTTCGACAGACTCAGGGCAGGAATCTCGCGGTACGAGAGAAACAGGGCAAAATCCTAAATTCGCGGACTTAACCGGTCTCTTTTTCGGGGAGTTGTCCGTTATAATAATAGAGAAGTGTGAACATCGCGCCCGCCGCGGAAGGCAAACAGGGCGGCGCGGTCGGAAATCAAACAATCATCCCTACCCAAAAGGAGGTGAGGACAGGCAGAAAGAATACGCTCGATACCGCAATACAAAGCGCTTTGACAAATCGATTTTTCAATTAACAATAAGGAGTATACCCAAATGAGTAAGAAGATTTTTGCATTTTTGATGGTGGCCGTGTTCGTGCTGGCGCAGTTCGGCGCCGCC
>JACPVD010000167.1 GCA_016191895.1 Chloroflexota bacterium
AACGGAGTTGATCATGCCCGTGACGCTGAAAAACATGGCAATACCCACGCCGAGCAGGATTCCCGTCAGCCCGCCGAGCAGACTCAAGGTGACCGTCTCGATGAGGAATTGCGTGAGGATCTGGTTCTTCGTCGCGCCGACGGCTTTTCGCAAACCGATCTCTTTGGTGCGCTCGGTGACGGAAACCAGCATGATGTTCATGATTCCGATTCCACCTACCAGCAGGGAGATGGCCGCGATTGCGCCGAGAAATATCGTCAGCGTTTTCGTGACCGTGTTCAAGGTCTCCAGCGTGTCGGCCTGACTCATGATGTTGAAGTCGGTCTCTTCGGAGGGTTTGAGTTCGTGGGCGCGTCGTAAAATGTATTCCGATTGTGCGGCAATGGAGTCTATGTTGCCTGAATCCGCCACGGAAATCAGGATGCTGTTCACGGTTTTTTTGCCGTTTTGATTTGCCGTATCGCCGAATAGTTTGTCGTAGCCCGTTTCCAAGGGGATGTAGATCACGTCGTCGGGAGAGGCCATGATCGCGCCTTCCTCCTTCAGCACGCCGGCCACTTCGAATTTTATTCCGTTGATCGAGATGGTCTGTCCGAGAGGCGGGGTTGCGCCAAACAGGTCTCGCGCAACAGTCGAACCGATGACTGCCACCTTTGCCGATGACTTGTTATCGCCATCGGAAATGAATCGACCTTCCGAAATCTCGAATGAACGCGCCTGCGCATGGTCCTCCACCACGCCGGAGACCGATGTTGTGAAACTTTCAGCGCCGAACTTCACCGTGTAACTCGATTGATAGACGGGCACGATCGAAGCGATATTGCCGCTGAGCGTGCGGATGAGAATTTCGTAATCGGAATAATACAGGTAACTGGCCTGCTGCGACCCTCCCATGGCGGCGTTCATGGGCGATTGCATTCGGCCGGGCGACACGGTCAACAGGTTCGAGCCGCCGCTTTGAATCGATTCGGTGATGCTCGCGCTTGCGCCGTTTCCAATCGACAGCAGCGCCACCACCGTCGCCACGCCGATGACGATTCCCAGAATGGTCAACACGGAGCGCATCTTGTTTGCCCGCAGCGCGCGGAACGCGATTTTGATGTTTTCAGAAAATAACATGGGTTCTCCTCTCTTCTTGTAAGCGCGCAGCGCCGCTGCGCCCCTACAGACCCGCCCGAATCGGATTTTGATTCGCTTCGTCTGAAACGATTCTCCCATCCGAAAGGCGGATGATGCGCTCGGTGTGACTCGCCACATGTGAATCGTGCGTCACCAAAATGACGGTCTGGCCGTTTTCGCGGTGCAGGCGTTGGAACAGGCTCATGATCTCCACGCCGGTTTTGCTGTCCAATGCGCCGGTGGGTTCGTCGGCCAATAGAATATTCGGTTCGTTGACGATCGCCCTTGCGATTGCCACGCGTTGTTGCTGTCCGCCGGAGAGTTCGTTTGGCGCATGATGCGTTCGGTCGCCGAGGCCCACGATTTCCAATGCTTTTCTTGCGCGGGCTTCGCGTTCCTTTCCCGAATAACCGGCATAGGTCAGCGGCAGCATCACGTTCTCCAGCGCACTCGTCCGCGCCAATAGATTGAATTGCTGAAAGACAAAGCCGATCTTTCGTCCGCGCACAGTTGCCAGTTGTGATTCGTCCAGGCTTTCCACCGATTCGCCGTCGAGAGAATATCTTCCATCGCTGGGCGCGTCGAGACAGCCGATGATCGACATCAACGTGCTTTTGCCCGAACCCGAAGGTCCCATGATCGCGACCATCCCGCCTTTTTCAATGGTGAAACTTGCGCCATCGAGGGCGCGCACTTCGCTATCGCCCATCCGATAAATTTTTGTCAGGCCTTCCGCGCGAATCATTCGTCGCCTCCCGAAAATGGATTGGGCGGCGTGAACCCGCTTTCACGCGGGACGATCTGCAATATCTCCCCTTCGCTCAAATCGCCTGTCACCGCGACATGATCGCCTACGATCGCGCCGCCGATCACATCCACGCGCGTTGCTTTGCTGTTTCGCAAGACCCAAACATATTCGCCTTTGCTGTCGTTTTGAATGGCGACGATCGGCACGGCCAGCGTCGATTGCGCCTCTTGAACGAGAATGACGACATTTGCTGTCGAGCCAAGCGGAAGAAACGTATCTTCGACAGAATTCAGTTTAATGCGCACGGTATATTTGACCAATCCGCCGGCGATCTCGCCAACAGGATTGACCGACGTTACCGATCCTTTGAGCGTGAGATGTGGAACCGCGTCCAACGTGACCTCGGCCTGATTCCCAACTTTGACATTTGCCACGTCTGATTCGTCCACCTCTGCCTCCACGTACAGGTTGCCCATGTCTGCAAGGTTCGCCGAAAGTTCGCCCGCGCTGACGGTATCTCCAACACGATTCTCCACGGACAGAACCTGTCCGTCGAATGGCGCGACGATTCGTAAACTGTTCACACTGGCTTGCGCCGCGTCTACATTGGCCTGCGCTGAAATGAGGTCGCTTTCGCTTGGCTGAACCAGCACGCCATATTCTTCTTCGATCGCGTCCAGTAACGCGTCGGATGATTGCTCGTACGCGCCGTATGCCTTCATTAAGTCGATTGCGTCATCCTGATCGGTCATCGACATTGCAAAAGACTTTGCCAGAGAATCAAACTCCGACTGCGTGTTGAGAATCTCATCGACAAGGCTTGCGTCTGCTTCGCTTAACTTCGAGCGCAAAGTGGGAGTCAGCGCCGCATACTCATATTCGCCCACATACCCAAGCGACTCGGCGCGGCTGGCCCAATAATAAAATTGCGCGTCGGTATCTGCCGCGAGTGGATATTCTTCCAGCGCATTGATCAGAGCGTCGCAGGCGGCGGCCAGGTCGCTGTATAGATCGTCGTTACCGCCGCCTTTGTGATAGGACGCCGTGTCCATGAAATCGGCGCGGGCATCGTTCCAGGCATCGAACGCGCCGGCGGTGTTTTGAATCGCGGCGCCGACGGATGAACCGTCAGGGGAGATCAAGGCTTGCAGGTTCGACTGGGCAGTTTCCAGGTCCGCTTGCGATGCGGCGAGGGAGGCGGATGTGCTTTCGGGCTGTAGAGTCAACAACACGTCGCCGGCCTTCACGAAGTCCCCGGGTTGAACGTTGACGGTTTCCACGATCCCGCCTGTCTTCCAGTTGAGGCTGGCAAAGGGCTGTGATTTCAACTCGCCGGATGTTTCGACGGTTTCTGCGATTTGCAGGGATGTTACTTTTGCTTCGGTGTTTGCCGTCGCATT
>JACPVD010000187.1 GCA_016191895.1 Chloroflexota bacterium
CCGCGCCCGCGGCTTCGTCCACAAACCAGATGGATTGCGCCTCTGCGTTGATGGCCTTGTTCACCTCCCGAAAAATATGCGGGATTAAAGTGTCGATATCCAGCGTCTCATGCAGGTGACTGCTGACGTGGCTGAGCAGTTTTTGCCGTTCGACGGTGCGGTTGTAACTCTCGAAAAGCCGGGTATTCTGGATGGCGAGGGCGATGCGCCCGGCCAGTTCGCCGATGAAATCGCGGTCTTCTTGTGTAAAGGCGGGCTTGTCGATCTTGTTGAATACATCGACCTCCCCGATCAATTTTCCCCGTGCCATCAATGGGACGCTGACAACGCTTTGAAAACGCGCCCCCATGTGATTTCGATAGACATCCGTCTTCATCCAGCGGGATTGATGCGAGTGGTCGTGTTTGGCCCCGCCAATGGAAACGGTTCGATAGGCTTCTATAAACTTCTTCGCGCGGGTTTTGATTCCGACCATCTCCCGCCTGCGCGGGCCGACGGCATGAATGCATTTGAGTTCCGTCTCGGCCTCGTCGAGAATCCAGAGTAATGCGCCTTCGCTGGAAACCGCGCCCTGCATTTGCGCAAGCGCCGAATGCAAGATGGGATCCAGTTCAGGCATGGACGAAAATGCCTGATCGATTTCCGGAATCAGCAAACGGGGGTTTGACAACGCCATGGATGGATTCTCCGTAACCGAAATGGCCGCAGTGTAGTTTCAGTATACTTCGGATTGCGTCAAATAAAAAGCGCGCGAATCTGGTTATGATAAAATACCGCCATTCGCGCAAAGGACGCCCGGGGGGAGCATCGAGCCTTTGCAAAAATTCTATATTTGGAGATACAACCCATGCCACGTCGTTCCCTTGCTCGCCTTTACAAGGACGAGTTTTCAGGCTATTCCTTTGCCCGCTTTCAGCAGGACCTGCTCGCCGGCCTCACCGTCGCCGCGGTTGCGCTTCCGCTCGCGCTTGCGTTCGGGGTCGCGTCGGGCGCAACCGCCGCCGCCGGGCTTGTCACTGCCATTCTGGCCGGCCTCATTATGGGCGTCCTCGGCGGTGCGCCTTACCAGATCAGCGGGCCCACAGGCGCAATGTCCGCCGTGTTGATCGTGCTGGTCACACGCTACGGCCTCGAAGGAATCTGGATCGCCGGCCTGCTTTCAGGAATCATCCTCCTGCTTATCGGAATCATGCGCCTCGGGCGGTTCATTGCTTTTATCCCCGCACCCGTCATCAGCGGATTCACTTCCGGAATCGCGCTCATCATTTTCATCGGCCAGATCGACAACTTCATCGGCTTCAAAACTCCCGCCACAGAAACTGCCGCGCAAAAATTCATCGGCTATTTTAACGCGCCGCTCTCGCCGGATTGGCGCACCATCGTTCTCGGCTTCGTCGTCATCGGGACAATGGTCTTCTGGCCGCAAACGTGGAACGCTCGATTCCCGTCCTCGCTATTGGGAATCATCCTTGCCGCGCTTCTTAATTGGACGTTGAACTGGTCGGCCCCAATGATCGGAGCCATCCCCCAAACCTTGTTCCTCGAACAACGCCTCAGCCTTTCCAACATCCCGTTCGATCACCTCGCCGATTTCCTCGCCCCAACGCTGACGATTACCGCCCTCGGCGCGGTGGAATCGTTGCTGGCCGGTGCCGTCGGCTCGAACATGACCGGCATTCGTTTGCAGGCCAATCAGGAACTCATCGCGCAGGGTGTGGGGAACATGGTCATTCCCTTCTTTGGCGGGGTGCCGGCTACGGCCGCCATCGCCCGCTCCAGTGTGGGAATCAAATCCGGCGGACAAACTCGTTTGGTCAGCATTATTCATGCGATTGGGTTGTTGCTTTCCATGTTTCTATTGACGCCCTTTATGGAAAAGATTCCGCTTGCCGCATTGGCGGGCGTGTTGATGGTTACTGCCGTGCGCATGAACGAATGGAACGCGATCAAATTCATCTTCGGCAAACGCTTCAAGACGGATATGATTGCCTTCACCATTACCATGCTTGCCACCATCGTCCTTGATTTGACGCAGGCCATCCTCATCGGCTCCTTCCTCGCGGGCGCAGTCTTCCTGAACAAGATCGCCAGCATCGAGATCACCGTGCAAAACGTGGACGTGACCCGACTCAGGAAAAAGGGCATCGAAACCGAAGGCCGTTGTAACCATGTTCGCGTGGCGTTCCTCACCGGGCCGCTCTTCTTCGCCGCCACCGGTCAATTCAACGAAGCCTTTGCAGACTTGAAAGATACCCATGCGCTTATCCTCTCGATGCGCGGCGTGTCGCTGGTGGATACCGCCGGGCTCGAAGCCATTCACCGCCTGCACGAACGCCTGCACAAACAGGGCGGCGCGCTCATGTTCGCGGGCATGCATGACAACGCATATAACATGATGAAGCGTGGTGGACTTGTGGAAACCATTGGGAAGAAAAACTTCTTCTGGTCGAGCGATCAAGCCATCGTGGAGGCGGAAAGGCGGAAGTGCAGGTTCTGTAAAAATGTGTGGCAGGTATAATCCCAAAGCAATGCTCACCGACACTCACTGCCACCTCGATTACCATAAATTCAACTCCGACCGCGCGGACGTAATTCAGCGCGCAAAAGATTCAGGGCTGATTCGGATTCTCGTGCCGGGACTCCATCACATGTCCAGTATTGATGCGGTTCGGTTGGCAGAGTCAAATCCCGGCGTGTATGCGGCCGTTGGGTTTCATCCAACCGACCTTGGGGAGTTCTCCGAAAAAACATTCCAACAAGTGAAGGAACTTGCTACGCACCCAAAGGTCGTTGCCATCGGCGAGATCGGGCTTGATTATTACTGGGTGAAGGAAGAAGACAAACGTGCCGTTCAGCGCGATGTGTTGAAACGGCAATTGCAATTTGCGGGTGAAATCAACAAGCCCGTTGTGATTCATATGCGCGAGGATGGTGATGCGTGGTTCGGCCCGGCCTCGGCGGATTTGTTGACGATTTTGGGGGAGTGGCAAGAGAGTTTGCGCGGGCCGCTGGCCGAAAAGCCCGGCGTGCTTCATTCCTTCAATGGAACGCTGGAAACGGCCCAAAGAGCGCTGGCGATGAATTTTTACATCGGGGTCACGGGGCCGGTCACGTATAAAAACGCGGAACAAAAGCGCGAAATTACACGACATCTGCCACTTGACAAAATCCTGATCGAAACTGACGCGCCATTTCTCACTCCTGCGCCCTTTCGTGGGCGGCGCAACGAACCCGCCTATGTTCAACATATTGCTGATAAAATAGCGGAAATCCATTTAAAAAGCCCTGCGGAGATCGCGCACATCACCACAGCAAATGCGGCGCGGCTCTTTGCATGGGGAGACTGATTTGAACTCGGTAACCTTTTCCTCGCCCGTTTTGGAAGAAATCAAACTTGTCGAAGATCGAATGCGGATGCAGGCCGACGAAAGCCATTCCGACCTGCGTGCCGCGTTGGAGCATTTGCTTGCGGCGGGAGGCAAGCGTGTCCGCCCGACCCTTTGCATGCTCGTCGGAAACATGCTGGGCGCGCCCCTCGACAAACTCGTCAGCCTCGGCGCGGCGGTTGAGTTGTTGCACACCGCCACCCTTGTCCATGATGATTTGATCGACGGCGCATTGCTTCGCCGCGGCCTGCCCACATTGAATGCCCGCTGGTCGCCGCCCGCCACCGTGCTCACCGGCGACTTTCTCTTTGCCCGCGCCGCCAAACTCGCCGCCGAAACCGATCACCTGCCGTTGATGAAATTATTTTCCGAAACGCTGGCGATTATAGTGAACGGCGAATTGACTCAAATGTTCACCTCGCGCGGACTGATCAGCCGCGATAATTATTACAATCGCATCTACGCCAAGACTGCCTCATTGTTCGAAATGACCGCGCGAGCGGCTTCGATGGTCAGCCCGGTGGACGATGAGATTACAGAGTCGATGCGCGATTTTGGATACCAGATCGGCATGGCCTTCCAAATCGCGGACGACATCCTCGACTTCAACGGGGAACAATCGGCCGTGGGTAAACCTCTCGGCTCCGACTTGCATAACGGTCTGATCACCCTCCCGGCCATTTACTACGCCGAATCCAATCCCGGCGACCCGGACATTCTCTCGCTCCCCAGCGGCGGCTGGACCCACACCGAAAACATGACCCGCCTCGTGGAGAAGATCCGCGCCAGCCGCGCTTCGCAACAAGCCATGCGTGAAGCCGAGCAACATGTCGATCGCGCCCTTGCCATTCTCGATTCGTTCGATAACTGCGCCGAACGCCACGCGCTGGAGAGTTTGGCGAAATATATTGTGGATCGAAAAATGTAGTTGGTTGTTTGATCGTTGGGTCGTTTCGTGGTTTGTGGTAGTTCCGCCGTTTGCCACAACCTGCAACCTGCAATCTGTAACTTGTAACCTGTAACTTGTAACTTGTAACTTGTAACTTGTAACCTGTAACTTGTCTCCCTCCCATGCCTTCCCCCCGCAAACCCTTTCGTATCAATGTCGGATTCATTGCCCACGAAGAGATCGGGCGCAATCACGATTTTCCGTTCGAGTTCGACGAAATCACCCTCGGCGATGATTTCGCATTGCGCAACTTCAGCGGCAATGCCAACATTGGCCGCACGCCGCAGGGACTGGTGGTGCAGGCGGAGTTTTCCGCGGAAACCGCGCTGGAATGTGTTCGCTGCCTGACTGATTTCGACCACGCCCTTGATTGGGAGTTCACCGAGTTATACGCCTTCGACTCGCGTTCCGAAACCGAGTCGGGACTCATCCTCCCCGAAGACGCGCACATCGACCTTGCTGTTCTCATCTATGAGTATGCGTTGCTGGAAGTGCCCATCAGCCCCATTTGCAAGCCGGATTGCCAGGGTTTGTGCGTTGAGTGCGGCCAAAACCTGAATGAGATGGATTGCGGTCACAGCCAGGAAGATAACGATTCTCCGTTTGCCAGGCTCAAGGATTTGTTGAAATAGAAATTCCGAGAGAACCTATTCGACGAAAAACATGCGCTTCGACTGCGCTCACGCCGTCCCGACGTTCTTTCGGGGGCGCGGATTGATTGTGTTGCATGAAATCATCCATTCAAAAAACACTGGGCATCATTGTCACACTTGCGCTGATCGGGGGAATGATTTTTTTAAGAGCGTCACAGAATTTCAACCGACAATATTACCGGAATTCGAATTTCTTCGTATTCTGGCTTTCCGGCCGCCTGTTGCTTGATGGCCAAAGCCCGTACGACGCCGATGATTGGCGCATGGGGCACGAACAATACGGCGCTGCTGCAGTGCGCGAGGCGATCTTTCTTTACCCATTGCCGTTGGCGGTATTTATGATTCCGTTGGGCCGGCTTGAGGTCGGCGACGCATACCTTGGCTGGGAGATCATTTCCCAAGGGTGGATCGCCGTTGTGGTTTTGGGGCTATTAAGCGCATGGAAAAAAAGAGAGCATGAGCGTTTATTGATTCCCGTCATGTTGTTTTTGCTTTTTTTTGGTCCCGTTTATCTGACCCTGCAGATCGGCTCCATCGGCTCGTTGACTTTGTTCGTCCTGTTTGCGGCAATGATCATCCTTCAGTGGGACAAACCGTTTGTCGCTGGGGCGTTGCTTGCATCGATCATGCTCAAGCCGTCGCAGGGTGTTCCCATCCTGGCATTGCTTGGCGTCTGGCTTTTGGCGCGGCGAAATTGGAAGGCCATTGCGGGTATCCTGTTTGGCGGGGTTATTCTCTGGCTGACAGGCTGGAGCATCGACCCGGATTGGGTCGCCAAATTCTTGCAGAGTGGCGAAGCGGCGTTTGATCGCAGGCTTGGGTTTCAATCCAATGTGTGGAGTTTTTCCCACCTTGCGTGCAACGAAAATAAAACCTGTTCATTCGCGCTTGGCGGGACGCTTGCGCTGCTTTTATTGGGCGGAAGCGCGTTCTTTCTTTGGAGAAACCGCGAAAAACTAACTGTCTGGGATGTTTTCAATTTGATCATTCCGATTGCATTCGTATCGACGGTATATCTCTGGTCCTACGACCAGATTCTTTACATCGTCCCGATTGTTTGGATTATCGGCACGCTTGTCCAGCGGACGAGAAGTTACATCCCCGCATTCCTCTTTTTGATCCTCCTCGACCTTTACTCGTTGTTTGCGCTTCTGCAACAGGCGTCCGGGCAGAAAGACCTGTGGAGTTTTGGAACGACGGTCATTGTTTTTGGCGCGACGTTTGCGCTTCTTCATGGGAAAAGGGAAACGGACGGGAATTCAATTCCCGCAGCGCCTGGACCTGATGTAAAATGACGGAGTTGCAGGATAAAGAGACAGAGTGGAAATGTCATTGAAGACCGGCGTGGATGAAACCTATTACAGGAGTTTCGTGCTCGACGAAAACGGGCTGAGGGAATTCCAAAAGATGATGGGAAATGCCGCCCAACGCTTCCCCGCGCCTGCCGAGGTGACGTATACAATTGTCACCTCTGATTTTCGTTACTTCGAAACCATGCGTTTTGAGGATATCCTGCACGACCTCGAAGGACAAAAGAAGGGCATCATCCAGATCGCCATGCGGGCGGGTTTTGTCGAGGAGCCACCCCGTATCGAAGGCGATATCGTCAGGGAACCGCGTGGGAACTGGAACATCTCGCTGAACTTCAATATTGTCCAAAAGGATTTTTGGGATCGTGACAGCGACAGGATCAGCCTGC
>JACPVD010000188.1 GCA_016191895.1 Chloroflexota bacterium
AAGCGCAAGTCCTTCCGCACATACGCCAGCAGGTCGGCGAGATACGGCACCATCAACGGCTCACCGCCGGTCAGCCACAGGCGGTCCACGCCCGAGCGGATGACGCTCAAGATCTTCTTTGCATCTTCGAATGACGGGTTGGGGGTAACGAGGTGGTTGCGCCGCGAGCCGAAATCCTCGCAGTAGGCGCAGTTCAGGTTGCATTGCATGGTCACGTAATAGACCGCCAGCCGCGGGTCGAGGGTCTTGTCACCGCGCGCGAGCTTGAGCAGGTTTCCCGGGTACGTGAACATGGCGTGGATTATATAATACCCTCGGTCAAAATTGCGCTTTCCACCTTCTAAAAAAGCGCAATTTTGACCGAGTGCGGTATATAACACGACAGGTCATATGGACTTACATTCGAGTCGGGCGGCAATGGTTGTACAATGAGCAAAATGCGAATCAACAGGAGCGACAAATGAACCAGGTGATGGATGTTCTGATGAAACGCCGGTCCGTGCGGGCGTATGAAGAACGGGAGATCGAACCAGAAATCCGCGCAGAAATCATGAAAGCCACCCTGCGCGCGCCCACGGCGGGGAACTTGATGCTGTATTCGATCCTGGATATTACCGACCAAACGATCAAGGACAAACTGGCGGTCTCGTGCGACAACCAGCCGTTCATCGCCCGCGCGCCGATGGTCTGGGTCTTTCTGGCGGATTACCAGCGCTGGTACGACTACTTCCTTGCCTCGGGGGTGCCGGAATTGTGCGGAACCAACAACCAGCCGATGCAAAAGCCTGAAGAGGGAGACCTGTTCCTGGCTTGTTGTGACGCGCTGATCGCAGCGCAGAATGCGGTCATCGCCGCCGAGTCGTTCGGAGTCGGTTCGTGTTACATCGGCGACATCATGGAGCAATACGCACCCCACAAGGAACTGCTCCATTTGCCGCACTATGTTTTTCCGATCTGCATGCTGGTCTTTGGCTATCCCACCCGGCAACAATTGGACCGCGAATATACTCCGCGCTTCGATGAGAAGTTCATCGTGTTCAAGAACCGGTACCGCCAGTTGGCAAAGGACGAGTTCGAGGAAATGTTCGCCGAGCACCAGAGCCGCCTGCCAAAGGGCAAAGCCATGGAGGGGATCACAACGGTCGGGCAGGCAACCTACCTCCGCAAATTCAGCGCGAATTTTTCGATGGAAATGCGCCGTTCCGTGCGGGAATGGTTGAGAAACTGGAGGCTGTAAACGGGAAAAGTGCTATAATTCCAGAAATTCGGAGTTTCCGAATTTCTGGAATTCAGGAGAAAACCATGGCTACTGTTCAAATGCGCGGTAAGGGAACCATTACCTTCCCCGCCAAATTGCGATCCAAATATAAATTGCAGGAAGGCGAAGTTTTTACGGTTATCGACCTGGGGGGCGGGTCTTTTCTGCTTAAACCAAAGGTGCTGGAAGTCGACAATCTTTCCCGGCGGATCTCCCAGAGCATCAAGGAAGAAGAATTCGACATCGAAGCATGGCTGCCGATATTACGAGAGGAAAGAAAAAAATATGTTCAGGAAAAATACGGCAACCTCAAAACATCCGGGGAATAATTCGTGAAGAAAGCGAACATCTTTCTCGACAGCAGTGCTTTGATCGCCGGGATTATTTCCGAAGCCGGTGCGGCGCACACCCTGTTACAACTTGGCGAGACGGAAGACATAGCATTAAAGATCAGCGAAGCAGTCTTCCAGGAAACAATCCGCTCCATTGCCAGAAAATCCCGTGAGAATTTGGAAGATGTGCAAAAGGAAATACAGAGATCCAATATCCAGATCCTTTCAGATCCGTCTCATGAAGAAATCCGGGCAAATCTGTATTTGATGGATGATCCGGATGATGTTCCCATTCTGCTTGCCGCGGTCCAAGCCGGGGTGGACTACCTCGCTACACATGACCATAAGCACTTCCTGGACGACCCAAAAATTGCGGAGCAGGCGGGCATCCGAATCGGCACGCCGGGGGATGTGCTTGCCTGGCTGAGGGATGCGCTGGGATAATTCCGTGCGCCTCTGGACTACCCGATTGCTGGTCGCCGTTGTCACAGCCTGGAACGTGCAGGCGGCGATTGCGTTCATCGCCTCGCCGGGGTCATTCGTCTATGCGTATGAATTATCCGGTGCGGTGGGCGAAGCCGCCATACGAGGGTTGGGCATCCTGTTCCTGATGTGGAACGTGCCGTATGGGTTCGCCGCCGTTCACCCGGTCCGCTACCGGCTGGGACTGGTGTGCGCGCTTTTGATGCAATCGATCGGTTTGATCGGGGAAAGTTATATCTACTTCACGTTACCAACGGGACATGAAATTTTACAAAGTTCCGTCCTGCGTTTCATCCTCTTCGACGGAACGGGACTGGTGTTGCTTTTCTTTGCGTGGCTGGCAACCCAAAAGCACGCTACGGCGCAGTTCTAACCGCCCGCGATCTTCACCTTGTACCCCAACTCCTGGAGTATCTCCGCGATCCTTTCGCGCTGCTCGCTCTGGATCTCGATTATGCCATCCTTGACTGTCCCGCCCACGCCGCAATCCTGCTTGATCCGCTTCGCCAGAGATTTCATATCCTCTTCAGAAAGCACCAGATTTTTGATAAGCGTGACGGACTTCCCGCCGCGCCCTTTCGAGTCGCGGTGCAGGTAGGCGGTTTGTTGTCCCGGCGGCAATCCCCCTCTTCTTTCAGGAGATGAGTTGGGAGTGATATCCTTCTTCTTGCGCAGGTC
This sequence comes from Chloroflexota bacterium, assembly GCA_016191895.1. Classification (GTDB taxonomy): domain Bacteria; phylum Chloroflexota; class Anaerolineae; order Anaerolineales; family Villigracilaceae; genus Villigracilis. The sequence continues at coordinate 2,752 of JACPVD010000188.1, forward strand.
GCCCTGATCCGAGGACCAGACGGTTTTGTTGTTCGACATGGCATCCATCCGTTATTGAAATCAAGAATAGTTTAGAAGAGATGCGACATGATGTCAATGTTATACTACGCTCATGGATTCGGATTACAGGAAACTTGTCCATGAGCGCATCCTTGCGCGCGACTCCCTGATCCGCGCCCAGTTTAGCGGCGGG
>JACPVD010000189.1 GCA_016191895.1 Chloroflexota bacterium
CCGCGCGTTGAGCGAGTTCGCGTTCGAGGATGGGGCCGGTGTCGGTGTAATAACGATTTGGGACGGGATGACCAACTTGTTCTTCGATGAATTCGACAATTTGCTTTAGACGCGGGGGAATAATGTCGTGGTAGTCGTCGCCAAGGGCGTAGGATGCGATGTGAAGCCGGTGGTCGAGTAGTTCCGCATGTTCTTCGCGGGACGTATCGAGACCACCTGTAGATAGCGGAGTATACGGCATTGCCAACACGAGAATGGATTTACATTCGGGGAGAATTTGTTTGGGGTCGGCGCGGCGGGTGCGACTGCGTTCTTCGGCGAGGTAGTTCATTGCACCGTGGTGACCTGCATCGAGCCATTCCTGAAAGACGTTGTAATGCGCGGGCGGTTCAGGAGAAGTAACGCCAGCCAGGACGAATCCCAGCTGGCGTGATTTTTCTTTAATGGCTTGTTTGAGGCCGTTCAAACTTACTTCACAACGATCTTCACAAAGATGGCCGGGCCAAAGGTGACTCCCTTGGGATTTGCCAATTGCCAGGCGCTGGTGTATTCACCGACTTTGTCCGGCGCTTTGAAGTTGACGGAGACTTCCACTTCCTGTCCCACTTCCACGAGGCCGATCGGAACCGGGACGCCGCCCATTTTATCCACATAGCCGGCGTAGACGAGGGTATAGCCGTCTCCCCAGGTGCAGATGCCGGTGTTCTTGATCTTCCATGTCTTCACGAATTCCTGTCCCGGAGTCATGACCGTGCCGTCGATGATGGTTACATCGACGGTGGCCGGATCGAAGGTGTAGTCGTCGCATAATGGGCCGGCCGGGGTTCCGAGCGCGATCTGGGTTGGGTCGGTGGCAAAGACGATGGTCGGAGTTTCTGTCGGGAGCGCCGTCGGGGCAAGCGTGGGCGTTTCAGTGGGAGGCAACGGCGTGGGTGTGAAGGCGGCAGCGGTCAGCGTGAATTCGGCGACCACCGTATACGCCGCCGAGGTGCGAATGGCGAGCACGTCCGGCGTAGGTTCAATGGGAGTGGCGGGCGCGCAGGCGGCCAATGCCAGCATGAGTATCGTTGCAATAATGATTTTCGTTTTCATGGTTCCTCTTTAAGGCTTGTTAATCACATATTTGACCCACACCATCGAGCCAAAGTAGTTGCCTTCGTCGTCCTTCATCTTCCAGGTGCCCTGATAGGTGCCGGGTTTGTTGTTCGCGGTCAAAATAAACGAGAATGTCACCTTCGCGCCCGGTTTGACAAACTCCTCGGGCTTCTTGATGAGGATATCCGATCCCTTGAAGCCGGGCGTGGAGAAGTCTGTCAGGAAAGCAAATCTGTATCCTTCGTCCCATACACAGGAGCCCACGTTCAGGAATTGAAACACCTTCTCGAAGGTCTCGCCGGGGGACATCACCGCCCCATCGAACGGTTTGCTTTCAGAGACCAGAAGCCCGTCGTTACAGCCGTTCTTTGTGGTTACGGTGGCAAGGACGCCGGTGGTCGGCGCAACAGAGGCGACCGGGGTCGACAGGAGGTTGGTATCCGGCGTGTTGAACAAAAACGGCGTGTTCGTTGCAAATCCGCCGCCTATCGGCGCAAACGTGGGAGAGGCCAGCGGCGTGGCCGTCGACTCGGGAGTATTGCTTGGCAGGGGCGTGGGAGAATTCTGCAAGGCGACCTGGGTCAACACAGTGTTAAACGCCTGCGTTTGGATCGCGCCCACATCCTGCGTGGCAACGGGCGCCGGGGTTGCGCCCCGATTGCAGGCTCTCAGGAAAAACGCAAGCGCCCAAATGCCCAACACCCAAATTGATTTGCGAAACTTCATAATCATAACCTCCGAACTGGGTTAACAATATTATAACCCACCTTGCGCGGTGTCTTTCATAACGGAATCCAACGGGTGCGCTAAAAGTTTGTAGATGGGTTTTACCGCAGGCGGGAAATCTTAACCACGGAGTCACGGAGAAAAGCAATTAAAAAAAACTCCGTGACTCGGTGTCTCCGTGGTTAGTCTGTTGGGTTTATCTACAACCTTTGAGTGCTCCCAGTCCAACGTCTGGAGACGCTGGACTCCAAATGCTTCGCGGCCAGATTTTGGAACTTAACCGCTTGGGGTTGCCCTGGGGGTGACTGTCGGTGTGGGAGTCGGCGTGGGCCTTCCCTGGCGAAGAATATGCGGGTCGAGCCACAGGGCATTATCCTGTTTCTGCCCGCCGTTCGCGCTCACCATCAAGATGAATTTCACGGTCTGGCCGGCCAGCGCGCTCAGGTCGAAGTCAATGGCGTAATACTGACCTTCGTATGCTTCATGCCAGGTCGCAAGCGTGACGATCTCTCCCTTTTTCTGGTAGGCGAGGTGAAAGATCACATTGCATTTTTCGGAATTGTACTGGCAGTTTATGATCGCGCGGAAGCGGTCGCCGGTTTGCACGGTGAAGGCCGGGTATATCCCGCCGATGAGTCCATCGCGCACATCCTGCGGCACAGTCAGCAGGCTCGGCACTTCTTTTTTCACGCCGTTTTCCAGTGTGGGCTTATCGAGTTTGATCACAAACCCTTTCGCGTCGCCTTCCTTGCCGGGGCACGGCAAAGCGCCGTCTTCATTTCCCCAATCCGCTTCACAATACCGTTTTACAAAACTATACGCCACAAACTCTTCCCCGATCACGTTGACATCCACCCAAAACGCGGTATCGGCATCCTCCCCAAAACCGAATAACATGCCGTTCCCATTGCGCAACTTCCAATAGCCGCGATAATGCCCGTCCTTGTTGGGCGCGGTCAACTTTGCCGATACCTCGATGGTCTCGCCGGGATTCACCTTTCGTTCAAGGTTAACGGCAGAAGGCCCATTCATCGAATCGCCGCTGGAAAAAACAAGCGCATAGGATGTCGTCCATGCGCATTCACCGGTGTTTTTGATCTTCCATGTTTTGACGAAGGAACTGCCGCGCATGACGGGACTGCCGTCCGGGTAGGTCACATCGCCGAGGAACTGTATCGCGTCACACCTCGACGTTGGAACTGGGGAGGCCACAAGGGGCGGATTCGTCGCTGTGGTCGTTGCGGCCGCCGGCGGCAACGGTGTGGAAGTTGGCAGGGGCAGGCCGGGAGTGGAGGTCAAAATAGGTTGGGGCGAACCAGCCCCCTGCGTCAGCGCAGATGCGGTGTAGAGTCCGTTCAACGTGGCGAAGGTGTCCGGCGTCGCCGGGTTTACTCCGAGATTGCACGCCAGTTGGACGATCGTCAAAAACGCGGCGAAGAAGGGGACGAATGATTTTTTTGCGGGCATGATTTTCTCCTTGATCTCCCAAAAGACGCGCCGCAAGGAGGAATGGTTCCGCAATAAAGCACAG
>JACPVD010000190.1 GCA_016191895.1 Chloroflexota bacterium
ACTTGATCTTCACCGGCACGCCCGCAGGCGTGGGCGAGTTGAAGAATGGCGATATTGTGGATGTGGAGATCGAGGGGCTGGGGAAGCTGAGTAACCCGGTTAAGACATGATGCGTAATGCGTATGCGTAAAAGTGTGCAAGCAAACATGTCAGGCACGGAGTCGAAAGTCGGGAGATTTTGCAGTCCACACTGACAACCTTTGCTTGCACACGCGTAAAACGTAAAGGCGCAAAACGCAAAAGTAGATGATACCCTTTGCGACCTTGCGTCTTTGCGTTAAGTTCTTCCTATGCTGTTATATCTTGGGCGGCAATGATTTGTTTTTCGACCGGGCGGGAGAGCTGCAAATAGGCAATGTCTATGGCGGAGGTGGTAAACGCGCCGATGATGCCCGAATAAATGCCCATGGCGGGGAAGAACAGGCAGACGAATGAACCCATGGCAGCCCAGAACGCCTGCTCACCCATTTCCATTGCAACAGGCGCGAACATGGCGGGGATCATCGCCGGGGCAAGAAATATCCCTGAAAGGAACGAAGCCCCAAAGTAAACGATCAACGTGATGATGACGAACTTCCATACGTGTTCGCGGACGACCTGTAAGGCGCGTTTGACGGCATCCAGCGCGTCGAGGTCTTCCTCGATGACCGAGACGATGCCGCCGTTCATCACCGCCGCAACGAGGAAGGACAGGGGCGTAAGCAGGAGCATCACCGGCTGGAGACAAATGGATGCAAGACCCATTGTCACAACGGTGAGCGCCATGACACATAAAAAGAAGGCAGTAAAGACCGCGCCGACCGTCAATTGGACGATCAGCATCACGCCGAAGGACCGCGCGAAGTATTGAAACCCATCGCGCACAAGATCCATAAATGACGTCGAGCCTTCGCCCCGTTCCGCGCGCAGGATGCCGAGGGTTAAAGAAGTCATCCCCGCTGTGCTGACGATCAGGCTGACGATCATGCCAAGCCCGATCACCCCCAGCCAAAGCGCGATGATCAACCCCATCCAATCCTCGTTCCCTTCAAGGAAAAAGACAGGCGCAATGAACGCAAGGAAAATAACGGAGCCGGTCAAAATTGGAAAAGTCATGAAAAGCCAGTAGGATTTATGCTTCCATGTCAACTTGAAGGCGCGGGTCAGGATATTGCCGTAATCGAAATTCACATTCATCTCCCAATCGCAAATCGTCAATCAAAAATCGTAAATCATAAATCGTAAATCGCTACTCCCACTCAATCGTCGCGGGCGGTTTGCTCGTTATATCATAAACCACGCGGTTGATGCCTTGCACTTCATTTACGATGCGGCTTGAAACCTTCGCCAATAACTCATGCGGCAGGCGCGCCCAATCGGCGGTCATAAAATCGTCCGTCGTCACCGCGCGGATCGCCGCCGCCTCCTGATACGTGCGCTGGTCGCCCATCACACCCACCGAGCGCACCGGCAATAAAACCACAAATGCTTGCGACGCCTGCGCGCCCTTTCCAAGAAAACCCGCTTTGGATAATTCCTCCAACAGGATTGAATCCGCCGCCCGCAGACGGGATACACGCTCGAGCGTACACTCCCCGAGACAGCGCACGGTTAACCCCGGACCCGGGAACGGCTGCCGCCAAACCAGGCTTTGATTCAAGCCGAGGGCTTCTCCCACCAATCTCACTTCATCCTTGAACAAATATCGCAGCGGCTCGACCAGTTCGAATTGCATGTCCTCGGGCACTCCGCCCACGTTGTGATGCGACTTGATCTTCTCCGCCTTGCTCCTGTCGGGACCCGAAGACTCGACCACATCGGGATAAATTGTCCCCTGCACCAAAAACCTCGGTTGACCGACGTTCTTCGCCTCGCGCTCAAAGATGCGGATGAACTTCTCCCCCACGATCTTGCGCTTCTGCTCCGGCTCGGTGACTCCCTTCAACGCGCCCAAAAATTCGTCAGCGGCATCCACTGTGATGAGTTCCGCGCCCAAGCCCTCCCGAAATGCCGAAGCGACCTGCGTCCCTTCGTTTGCCCGAAGGAGTCCCGTATCCACAAAGACGCAGACAAGTTGATCGCCGATCGCTTTGTGAACCAACGCCGCCGCCACCGACGAATCCACGCCGCCCGAAACCGCCGC
>JACPVD010000163.1 GCA_016191895.1 Chloroflexota bacterium
AAAGCCGGTTTCAAAAAGAAAAAAATCGAACTGGTCACGGTCTCTGCAATGACGCGTTCCAACACACGCGATCTTTTGATTGCCGCTCATCAAAAACTGGCGGATATGCCTGTGGAGGAAGTGGAAGAGACCCTGCCGGTCTATCGCCCCGAAGTGGACCCGAATCAATTCGAGATCAGCCGCGAAGACGACGGCAGTTGGCGGGTCAGCGGCATGGCCATCGAACGATCCGCAAAGATGACCTATTTCGAGCACGACGGTTCCCTGCGCCGATTCCAGAAACTGCTCGAGCGCCTCGGTGTAGATAGAGCCCTGCGCGAAGCCGGCATCGAGGAAGGCGATTCGGTTTACATCGGCGATTTCGAGCTGGAGTGGAAGGATTAGATCCAAAAGGAGGCGCATGTCGCCCGGCTCATCTCCCGCACAACGCGCGTTGACGATTGTCCTTATCCTGCTTGGGGTTGCCGTAACGTTCTTTTTTGGAATGCGCGCCCTGCATGCGTTCCAAAAATTCAACGGCCACCGCCCGCCCCCTCCGGACAAAGTTGAAACAGACACCGAACTCATTCGCGACTGGATGACCGTCCCCTATGTGGCGCGGATGTACCATGTTCCCGATAAATTCATCTTTGAAGCGTTGAATATTCCCAAAAACGGAAACAAGGACAAAAGCCTGGAGGAACTTAATCGCGAATATTATCCCGACCGGGATGGATTCGTGCTGGCAGGCGTAAAGCAGGCTGTACTTGCGCACCTTCCCCCGCCGCGGCTCGATTCAACTCCGTGATTCCCGTCATGTCCGATTTTCTTCTCACGCAGGTCATCAATTTCGGCGCGCCGTTGGTCGGTGTGATTTTATTTCTTGGGGCATTGGGGCTTCCCATCGGCGCATCAGTCGTCCTCATCGCCGCAGGCGCATTCAGCCAGCAGGGAATCCTCGAATGGCCGGCGACTGCTCTCGTTGGGTTGATCGGCGCCTTGTCCGGCGACATGTTAAGTTTCGGCATGGGTTATTACGCAAAGGATCAGGCCCATCGCCGTTTTGGGGATATGCCCGCATGGATCAACGCCCAAAGTCTGTTTCAACAGCATGCGGGCAAGACGATCTTCCTGACGCGCTGGCTTGTCACTGCCATTGCAATTCCCACCAACCTGATCGCCGGAAGCAGTGGATACCGATTCTCCCGTTTCATGGCCTACGATCTCGCCGGTGAAATTGTATGGGTCGGCCTCTATGGCGGGCTCGGATATTTATTTGGCAGTCAATGGGAACTGGTCAGCGACTTTGTTTCGAATTTCGGCGGGCTGCTTCTCGGGCTTGCGCTTCTTGGCTTTGGCATTCGCCAGGGAATACGGCGGGGCAAAAAGCAAACGAACAGCAAAATTAAATTTGCGACCCCGCCTTCAGCGAAGCCCTGACCGAATACATGGTCATCGCCAAAAATAACAGGATTGCCGCTTCATTGAACAGTCCGCCCCACATGCGCATGGCGTGAATGTTTAAAAGTCCGCCCGCCACGCGCGCAACAAGCGAAAGATGCAAGAGGGAGAGATGGATGTAAAACGCCGGGCGAAAATCGATCGGCGCGCCCAAAATGGCGGGAAAGATGATCGGCGCATGGCCAAAGATCATTGAGATCACAAACCCCACAAAGACGGAGTGAAGCGCCGCGTCATACAGCGGACCTGCGGCCTGCGCGCCGTAAACCAAATTGATCGTCCCCCCGACTCCCAGCCAGATAAAACCCAACGCAAGGCACCACGCAATATACCGCGTCAACGGCATGCGGTGGCGCAGGTTGCGCCATGCAATGTCGTTCCAAACCGACCACAACGCCAGCGCCAGCATCCCACCCCCGCTGATGCGCGACGCAAGTTGAATATCTTGCATGAAAAGAACGACACCTGCAAGGAAAACGACGATCATTCCCAAAAACAAATATTGTCCCGCCCGGCTGGGTTTTAAAACGCGGCTCAGTTCCAACCGTTCCCCGAGGATGGTCAACAGGAGAAACGCCTGCCACCAATACACAACTTGAAAAATCGCGCTGCCTGTCAGCCAAAGTATGTTTCCAACCGCCCATGCCAGGGCGCCCAAAAACATCGTCACCGTATGAAGCGCAAACTCGCGCCGCGCCATCGTCGCCAGAATCGCAGCGCCGCCCAAACTTGCAAGCGTTAAAAGGAATGGCCCAAACGATTGCTTCGCCGCAACCAACGCAACCAGCCAGCCGACTCCCGCAAGAAGCGGCACGCCATACATCCAGCGCGACTTCAATGCAACGACGCGCTCGAGGGAAATAAGCGCGCCGAGAAAACCGGAGATCATCAGCGGGCCGTGAAGCATGGCAAGCGAGGCAATGGGTGCCGGCAGGGCAAAACCCAGGCGCAATAACCCGGCCCACAACGCAAACACAAACGCAAGCAGGGACAATGCAAGGAACGGAATTGGGGCTTTATTAATTTTCATGGGAACGAAAAATCCCGCAAGCCTGCCTGCGGGAATTTATGGAAATTAATGATGATGACCCTCTTCATGGACATGGCCATGGTCGAGTTCCTCCGCCGTCGGTTCGCGCAACGCCACCACCTTGACGTTGAAATACAATTCTGCGCCCGCCAGCGGGTGGTTGAAATCCAGGCGCACACTTTTATCGTCGAAACCGGCGACATATGCGGCCTGATGATTTCCATCCTCGTCTGTCACATGCAATTCCATGCCGTCTTCGATCTGCATTTCATCGGGAAATTCACTGCGAGGCACATCCATAAACGCCTCATCGTCCAATTCGCCGTAACCGTCTTTGGGAGCAACAACCACGTCCCTGCTTTCGCCGATCTTCATGCCGACCATGGCGCGTTCCAGCCCGGGGACAATATTTTCATGCCCCGCAAGAAACAACAACGGCCCCGCGTCGTCGGAAGAATCCAACACCTCGCCGTCCACCGTCAATTTATATTCCATCGAAACGACCAGACCTTTTTGCACTGTATCTTTGCTCATGTTATTTCCTTTGGTTAATGAATGGGTGCGCCCATTGTACCAGCGAACAAGGCTGTTCAAAGGCGAAAGCGCATGACCTTCGGCTATAATCCTTGAACGTCATCCGTACATGCCTTCAACCACTGCAAAGGATAACTTATGAAAAAGATTCGCGCGCGCGATCTGGGGATTCCATTCGAAGGAACGCCGGGGACTCTCAACGCGATCACCGACGTATCCAGCCTGACCGTTGGGTTTGACACCGTTATCGAGGGCTAATCCGTGCGGACGGGCGTGACGATCATCCACCCGCGCGGAAGCAAAGAC
>JACPVD010000172.1 GCA_016191895.1 Chloroflexota bacterium
CCTTCGATGGTTTTCTGGTAGGCGTCCTGTAGCCGTTCGTGCGCGTCTTGCAGGGCCCTTTCTGATTTCTTTCTTTCCGTGATGTCGCGGGACGCGATCTGAATCTCGCTGATGGTTTCCGTTTTCCGGTCGAGGATGGCGCGGGCGGAGGATTCCAACCAGACGTAATGCCCGTTTTTGTGAAGGGCCTGATAGGTGACGGTGTAGGTGGCATCGTATCGATTCCCTCTGAACAGGTTGCGGACAAAAGAGCGATCGCTTTCGTGGACAATGTCGAAGCTGGTCGTGTCGATCAGTTCCTCGGGTTTGTATCCGAGAATGGTTTCGCAGGCCGGGGAAACATACAACACGCGCCCATCGGTTGCCAGGCGCGAGATCATGTCGCTGGCATTTTCGGCAAGCAGGCGAAACTGCGATTCACTTTCGCGCAGGGCTTTTTGGATTTTGGCGCGTTCGGCGCGCACACCCCATTGTTCGATGGCGCGTTCGGCAAGATGGGGCATATCCAGCATTGACTCGGGCGACTTGACCACGTAATCGAGCGCGCCGGATTTGAGCGCCTCCACAGCGATGCGCTCGTTGCCGTAACTTGTCATGAGGATAATGGGGGTGGAGAGGGGATCGTGATGATCGGGAAGCAATTCCATGCTTTCCCCATCGGGCAGGCGCCAATCTGCGATGATCAGCACGGGCTCCTGACTGCGCAGGTATGTGCGCGCTTCGCTAAGCGATTTTGCGCGGTGCAACAGGATGCGGGGGTTTTGATCTTCAAAAGCGCGCTGAATCAACTCCGCATGGGGGTCTTCGTCTTCGATTAAAAGGATGTTGATCCGATCATCCATGATGGCGTGTTTTCAGCGGAGGGCGCGGGTGCGCTAAATGCGGGGATGTGTATTCCAACCCAGCCAATAAAACCCCAGGTCGTTCATCAACTTGCTAAATTCATCGAACCCCACAGGTTTTACCAGGTAACTGTTGACATGGTTGTCGTAGGCGCGAGCCACATCCCTTTCGGCTTCGGAGGTGGTCAGAATGACGACCGGGATGTTTTTCAGTTCGTCCTTTTGCTTGATCTGGTTGAGGACTTCAAGGCCGTCGACGCGGGGCAGGCGCAGATCGAGCAGAATCATGTGCGGGCGCGGGCTGGAGGCCGGGTTTTCATACTCGCCGCGCCTGTAGAGATAATCGAGCGCGGTTTGACCGTCCATAAAATGCCTGATCTTGTTGGCGATGCGGTGGTCTTCCAGCGTCCTTATCACCAATTCGGCGTGATCGATGTTGTCTTCCACCAGCATCACGAGTATGGGTTCGCCAATCACTTTTTTCTCCATCATCTCCAATTGTAAACGATTTGCCGAAAAATTGGCGCGGCTTTCCTGGAAGTGTGTGCGTTAAAAAGAAACGACGGTTTTGCGCCGCGCCCCGGGCGAAAAGGGTGCAACGCAAAAGTATCGGTAAAATTTTACAATCGCTTAACGCAAAGACGCCAAGATGCGGAGACGCAAAGAAAAAACATTGCGACTTGGCGTCTTTACGTTAAAACTTTCGACGGTTTTGCGCTACTCCAGGGCGAAAAAGCAAAACGCAATTTACGACCGAGTGCGGTATAATTTTGAACGTATTAAACATCCACCCTGCTGACGGAGGAATCATTCATGGAAATCACAACTCAGGAATTTAAACACTGCGATCTGTTTAAAATAAAAGGCCGTGTCGACAGTTCCACCGCGCCGGAGTTTTCCAAAGCCCTTGAAAACGCCAATAACGACGGCCATTTCAAGATCGCCATCGACATGAGCGAACTCGAATACATGTCCAGCGCCGGTTTCCGCGCCTTGCTCGCCACCCAGAGAAACTGCAAGCGCTATAACCGCGGCGAACTGGTGCTTGTCAGCGTACCGGAACGGATTCGCGAGGCCCTCGAACTTGCTGGTTTCACCGAACTCTTCAAGACTTTCGATGACACCGTCGAAGCGGTGGGTAGTTTCTAGTTGAATGCCCGGACGATTTAAAAAAATGTCAAACGGCCGCCTCTATGCCTGCATGATGGAGGCGGTTTTCGATTTTACCCATGCCAAAAACGACTTTTCCCGCCAAATTCGAATACCTGGATGAAATCCGCGATTTCGTAGCGGAGATTGCGCGCGAGGGAGGTTTCACGGAAAAGGAAATTTATTCCCTGCAACTTGCCGCCGACGAGGCCGCTTCCAACATCATCGAGCACGCCTATGAGGGCGTTGCAAACGGCAGCGTGGATATTTCCTGTTCCATGCAGGGTAATTCAATCGTGATTATTATGCGCGACCAGGGCGCGCCGTTCGACCCGTCCACAGTGAAACAACCCAATCTCAAGGCCGATCTCTCCGAGCGCCAGATCGGCGGGCTGGGTGTGTACCTCATGCGCAAGATCATGGACGAGGTTCGTTACGAATCCAATTCGCGAACAGGAAACCTGCTCACAATGATCAAGCGCAGGGGATAATTACAATGCCTGAGTCGTGGGATTGGCGTCAGCTTGCAAGTTTGGGGGAACAACTTCGCAGTGAAGGCTCTCTCGCCGCACAGCGCGATCGCATCGTGTCCATGACCAGCCGCCTGCTCGATGGCGCGGTGGATGTCTGGTTGAACGAAACTGTTTTTCGCCTGCCCGATTGGGATGAAAAACGCGCATTCCCACCACAGCCTCCAAAAGGCGGGATGCGGCTGGCGATCAAGGCGGGAAAACTCACCACCCAAAAAATCAACAGGAAGAAAAAAAACGCGTCCCGCGTGACCTTTGCCTCGATCCCGCTCGAGGATCATGGAATTACGTTGGGGGCTCTTCAAGTCACCCGTCCGAAAGGGCCGCTCTTTGCATCCGACGAATTGAACATGCTCCAGGGCCTCGGCCAAATTGTGACGATGAGCCTGCTGGCCTCTCACCGCGCTGAAGTGGAACAGTTTCGCTTGAGGCAGTTGAATCTTGTGCGCGAGGTGAGCGCGCAGATCGCAAACGTTCTCAATGTGGATGAACTTGCCACGCGTGTTACCCGCTTGATTCAGGAAACGTTCAATTATTACTACGTCGCCATTTTTACGCTGAAACCAAATTCAAAGTCGCTTCGGTTTCGCGCCAGCGCGGTGGCCCGTCGCACCGGGAAGAAGAAGGCCTCCATTGCGCTGGAAGTGGAAGCGGGGCAGGGATTGATCGGGGAATGCGCGCTGAGTGGGCAGCAAATCATCAGCGACGATGTCCGCGCGGACCCGCGCTATCGCTTCATAGACAGCCTGCCCGAAACGAAGTCTGAAGTTGTCATTCCCTTGAAAATCGAAGATCGCGTCCTGGGCGTGCTGGATGTTCAAAGCAACCAATTGCAGGCCTTCCACCCAAATGATTTGTTAATTCTCAATGCGCTGGCCGATAACATTGCCCGCGCCGTCGAAGGCGCGAGGTTGTACGGCAGTCTGCGCCGCCGTGCCGAGCAGATGACCCTCGTTTCAGAGATTAGCAAGAAGGTCACGTCCACGCTTGATTTGCCCGAGATCATGCGGGACGCGGCGTCGCTTATCCATGAAAAATTTGGATATGCCCACGTTTCGCTGTTTACCGTTCACCCCAATCGCCGCCTGATCGTCTATGAGGCGGGGAGCGGCAGGCGCAGTAAAAAACTCGACGGTTTTACCATTTCACTGGACGAACCGGATGGCATCATGCCCTGGGTGGCGCGGAACGCCAAAACCGTCCTTGCCAACGATGTGACGAAGCATGATCGTTATCTCCCTTCACCTCTGCCGCCGAAAAATACGCGTTCCGAATTGTGCGTGCCATTGATCTATAACGAGGACGTTGTCGGCCTGCTCGATATTCAATCGGACAGACTCAATGCCTTCACTGAAGACGACCGCATGATTTTCGAAGCGGTTGCCGATACCATGGCGGCGGCGATTCGCAATGCCGATTTGTACCGCTCTGAAAAGTGGCGGCGCCAGGTATCCGACAGTTTGCGCGAAGTGGCAGGCTTGATCTCCAACAATGTCGGCGTGGATGAAGTGCTGGAGACGATCCTCTCCGAACTGGATCGCAACCTGCCGATTGATATTGCCGCCATCTGGCTGTTGCAAGGCGATGAACTCTGTCTCTCCGCGGTGCATGGATGCGATGCAAACCAGCTTGAAAACGTATGCATTGCCAACCCCGATGCAACGTACGCCATGGCCGAGGCGTTGATGTCTGATGTTCCCATCATCCGCCGGGCCGATGAACCCATCTGGCCATCGGGTCTTGCCGCCGGGTACGAGCATAATTATTCCGCCATTGCCGCGCCGTTGCGTGTGGGCGACCGTTCGCTGGGCGTATTGACATTGGCGCATCATACTTCGGGGCGATATGGTCATGAAGCGCAGGCCGTTACAACAACCTTTGCCAGTTACGCTTCCGTCGCCATCGAAAACGCGCGTTTGTACGATGCGGCGCAGGAACAGGCCTACGCCTCTGCCGCGTTGTTGCAGGTGGCACAGGCGGTTGTCAGTTTGAACGATCTCGATGAAATTCTCGGATCGATCACGCGCATTCTGCCGATTTTGGTGGGCGTGTATCGCGTGTCCATTTATCGCTGGGATCCATTGCGCGAGACGTTTACTGCCGCGCATGAATTTGGTTTCGCAGAAGACGAAGAAATAACCATGACCGAGAAGGAATTCAAGCCCGGGTCATTTCCGTTGCTGGATTATGTGCGCGAACAAAATGTGATGGTGACACATCCGCTCAGTTCCCGGGGAGGCCCCCTCTCATGGCTGAAGATTCAACCCACAGCGGAGTCGGATGCGAATGTTGTCGATCCTGATCGACTGTTGATGGCGGTCCCGTTGTCGATCAAAAACGATTTATTCGGCGTCCTCTTGATCGAAGAAGCCAAGAACGGCCGCCGTTTTCGCGCGCGGCGTTTCGAGATCATCAACGGCATTGCGCAACAGGCCGCGCTTGCGATTCAAAACGACCTGTTGCAACAGGAGATGGTGGTGCGCGAACGCCTCGAGACCGAAGTGCAACTGGCGCGGCAGATCCAGCAGACGTTCATCCCGGACACGCTGCCCGCGCATCCGCAGTGGGAGATGGCGGCGCGCTGGCGAACGGCGCGGCAGGTGGGCGGCGACTTTTACGATGTGATCGAATTGCCAAACGGAAAGATCGGGATTTTTATCGCGGATGTTGCCG
>JACPVD010000173.1 GCA_016191895.1 Chloroflexota bacterium
AACTGAAGTTTGCGGTACGTCGCGCTATGTATGGCGAAAATTTCTTTAGGAAAAAATCTCTAACGGTGGGGAATTTATCGAAGGAGCGGCGTCAGGCTGGCGAACACGCTGATGATAATGGGAATGACTGTGATCAGGATGATCAGCATCACAAAGGCCGCGATCCCGCATCCGATCCACATCGACATGCGCGTGGTCGTCTTGATCGTCTCCGCTGTCTGCGCCATGATCGGGGCGTAGAGTTGTTGCACGCTTTGAACGTTTCCCGGCGCGAACTCATACGATTGACTGCCCGCCAGGTTGTTTACGGTATTTGTGGCGGACGCCTCGTCGTTTCCCGTCAGCGCCATGTATTTTTTGACCGCCTCGGCCTTGTTGCCGCTTTGGGCTAATTGAACCACTTCCGCCCATTGCGCGCCATATCCGACCATGGCGTTCATGTTGATGCCGGAGAAAATATCGACATGCTGGTTGTTTGCGCCCTGTTTCGGCGCGCGCAGGCTTTCGGGAATGACAACCCCGCTCCCGCAATAGGTGCATTTCATTGAGCTTTCGCCCGCCGGCGGATCCAGCGGACCTCCGCACGCGGGGCACTTCAACAGGCGAATGGCGGAAGATGAAGAGGATGGCATGGTTTTATCTCCAAAGTGGATATCTCGAACGTGTGCGAATTATCCCCCTTTTTTCAGATTTTGTAACCATCCAAAGGTGGGAACATGCCCGCAGTCTCGAAAAGACAGGGAAAGAGAATGTCTCGTAAGTCAGATAGCGTATCTTTTCAAAAAGAACAGTCGCCTGACAGTTTGGTGAAATCTGGTGGTCGAGTAGCCGCGCTCGTGGCTTTGCGGCGTATCAAGACCACCCATGCAAGAAAACATCTTCGATTTTAAGTGTCTTTACTCCGTGTTGGTCTCGATACGGCGGCGGAGACGAGTAAAATGCCAAAGACAAGAAGTTTTCCGCCGCCTACTCGACCAACGAGTACTCTGAGAATAAAAGTGTCGGGTGGCTAAAAAAAGAACAGTCGCTGAAATGAAACGCGCCGAATAAAAACATCCCGGCCATAAACATTGGCCGGGATGTCTGTTGTGTGTGGATACAATTAGGGCGTGCAGGCTTCGGATGTGTAGTTTCCGTTCAAGCCGCCGGCGGTCTGTCCCTCGGGCAGGCCGAAGGAGACGTGGCTGAGGCCGTGCGAGCCTTTGACATATACAGTGAAGGTTAGTGTGTATGTGCCGTCGCCATTGTCTGTTGCGCCGTTGAACGAGACCGCGTATAACTCGTCAGAAGCCGGCTCGCCGCCACACCCAAGCGGATTGGCAAAGTCGCAAACCAGATCGTAAGTGCGGGAGTCGGTTGCCGCTTTGACTTCAACCCGCATGCTGGTCATGGCTTGGACCACGTCCGCTGGTAATGTGTACTCAAAGGTGTCGTAGCCGCCGCCCTTGACCTCTGTGCCGGAGGTGAAGTTGAACTTGACGCTGTAGAACGGGTTGTTGGTGGTGTTCTCCACGCTGTAGGTGTTGCCGGCCTTGCAGACAGGTTCGGGAGCGGGCGTGACTGGATCCGCATTCGGTCTCGGCCCCTTGGGCAGTTTGTCGTGTGAGGGAGGCTGCTTGTCTTTCGGGGCCGATTTATCCGTGTTGCATGCGCCGCTGTCGTTATTTTCGGTCGCGTCGGTTGTCAGGGCATTGTTGTTGATCATATCCGCAATGTCTTTGGCGCGTTCGAGCAGGACAGGGTCGGAGCGTTTGGCCGGGTCAAGGATGACGTCTTCGGCCCAGCGCAGGGCTTCCATCATGGTGCCGGAGAAGTCGCCGCCGGTGATGCCTGTAATCTCGATCTGGGCGTTGGCTCCGATCTTGCCGGTGGCCAGGTTCATCCAGGTTGCCAGGTTTTGTTGCAGGGCGCGGTCGAGCATCGAATTGCCGTTTGCCTTTTGCAGGATGGCGCTCGCTTCTTCCGGGGTGAGCGGCGTCGGCGAGTCGATCGCAGACGGATTGTTCACATCGAGACCGCTGCGGTAGAGTTTACTGGTCAAGGACACATAGCGCAGACCCGTGTCGAGACTGTCTTTCGTCTCCTGCACGCCTTTGGTCTTGTTATCGATGTAGATCTTCTTGACGTTGTTCTTCCAGTAGCCGATCGTGCGCGGACACAGAGCCTCGCTCCACGGCGGGGGAGGACATCCACCATTCGGGTCGCAGATGGGGTAGTTGACGGCGAGCCAGACTGTATTGCCCAAATCAAGGCCTGTTATGTGAATGGTGTACATCCCAGCTTTGAGCGCATTGCCGGTCGGGTAGTCTGGGTTCTCGCCACTTTCTGCGCTGATGATATAACGTTCCCATTCTTCGGTCCCGGAGGGGTCGTTATTTACATAAATGGGTTGACCGAGTGGATCCAATACTTCATAGGTAACCGATGGACTGACCCTGAAAGCCGGTAATGGGTTATCGTCATTGGGTATTCCCGCGCCACCCGCTCTCTCATTGACCGCAGATATTGCCGCCCAGTCGGGTTTACCCTCGGTGTTAGGATCGTCTGTATCAAGGATGGCTGATGTTCCGCGGTCAAAGTCGCCGTCCCAGATTTCCAACCTTTGCACATTCGAAGGGATATAAAAATACGCCTGCCAGTCGCCGTTATAGGTCATTGTGCTGCCCAACTGGGTGCCGGAAAACTCTGGGTAGACAATTTTGATGTCGTTGATAGAGGCTAATGCGCCTACCATCCCCACGGACCATTCCTCCTTTTGACCGGTCATGACATACCCTGTTGCGCGGACTTTAAAAGCCTGCCAGCCTTTACCTTCCGCAGGTCGTACCGCTTCGAGACGGTAGTAATAATGCCCGTTGGGCGCCTTGGCTGAGACGTCATTATTGATGGTAGTCTCCCACCAAGCGTTATTGAGCATGGTCT
>JACPVD010000174.1 GCA_016191895.1 Chloroflexota bacterium
CTGGGTGGAAACACAGGCTTCCCCCACATGCCCGAATGGGCCGAAACGCGTCTTCTTCCAGCCGATCCTGTTCCAGCCCACCGATTCGGGCCTGGGTTTTGGGTTTATCAATGTAACCATCGGGAGTTACACAGCCTTCCGCGTTCCCCGCGGACAACAGGTCAATCACCCAACCGGGACATATACCACCGATGATCGCTGGGCGATTCCGCTCCCGGAACTGCAAACCATGCAACCGGGCGAATCCCTGCGCGTGGAGATTCAAGGAAATGCCACAAAGGCGGCGGATAACACCATCGTATTCGTGCTGGGGCAGGAAGCGGCGTCGCACTCTTACGAAACGTTGACCTCCGCCGATGCAAAAAACACAACCTGGAAAATATTTACTCCCTATATGACTGTGGGATATAAAATCTGGATGGAGGATTGGCAGTGGGGAGGCGCAATATCCAACCCCCAAATGCCCGCTCCCACCAACCTGAAGTTGGGCAGTTACGTCAACGCTCATGAATTGACCTGGGACTATGACCCGGACGCCAAAAATAAATTCGCGGTCGACGGATTCATCGTGTACCCGAAATATTCCTGCGGCAACTCCAGCCAGCCCACACAGCCGCCGTTGGTCGCAAGCGCGCAAAAACTCAGCGTCGCCACGAAAACCATGCCGGCCGGGTGTATCTGCTCCTATCAGGTGAGCGCATTCGGCGCAAGCGGAGAATCTGCATTGAGCGCATCGACCACGGAAGCATGCCAGACTCCCGCAGCCGAAGAAAGCGTGCTTGTAACATTCGAAAGCGTGAAGGTGAATTCTCTGGCGCAGCCCACAAGCGCATCCATCACCCTTTCCGCGAATGGGCGCGTCATTACGTCGCCCAATCTCCTGCTGGAAGCGGGTAACATCAATTCGTTGAAGAACGTCGCGTTCACAGGGGCCTCAACAGCCAACCAGGTTACGCTGAATTTCGCGGCGGGAGAATCGCGCGCCATTCAACTCGGCTTTTCCGCGGCGAACCTGTGCATAGGACAGGCGTTGGTGGGCAAAGATATGAAAACCTGGTCGGGCGCGCCGGCATCCTACATCATGACTTCGACGGATGGGAATTGCACGGTGATCGTTTCCATCAACGGGACATCCGTGCCGGGCGCCCCGCCTGTCCTGCCGCCGGCGAACCTGCCGCCTGTTAATCCACCCAACAACCCGCCCAATAATCCTCCTGTCAACCCACCCAACAATCCCCCTGTCAACCCGCCGGCAGGGAATGGAACCACCCGATTCATCAATAACACTTCACACCCCATCGTCTCGCTGGTCATTGATTCCCAGGACGTGATTCAGACGCAAGCGCAGATCATTCTGCAAGGCAGTTGGTTGGATGTTTCCGGCGTGACGGCGAACAACCACACTCTCGAAGCCGCCAATGGATTTATGGACGCATCGGGATCGCTGCAATTGCTTTTGCGCCTGCCCGCTGAAACGTTTGCGGGAGCGCCCGGCTCGTTCACCATCAACGATCCCGGCATCGAACAGTTATTGACCGGCGCGTTCATCGGCGAGTATTGGGACGCCAACACGATCATTCACTCCGCCGGGTTCTGTTTCCACGCCAACGGGTCATTCGACTTTTTCGACGACGGAAAGTTTCAGAGCAGCGGTTCCTATTCGTTAATCAGCCGCAACCCGGGCGCATATTCGGTCAAGTTCAACGTGAAAGACAGCCAGGGGGAACAGTTCGCCGGCGATTACAGTTACGCCGGCCCGCAGATGGGACTCATGCTCATACACAACGGCCCGCCCAGCTGGCCCATGATCGAATACATACGCGATACGCAATGCCCGGCAAAACCCTGAAGTTCAGGGTCTCCAAAAGGAGAGAACCATGTTCATTAAACGCTTCATGATTTGCGCATTGATACTCACCCTGTTCCTTGCCTCCTGCACCGGCGCCGAAGCACCCGCCCTGTCTGCCAACATCGAAGCATGGGTGGAAGCCCCTCTCGCGGGAAGTACCTTGCCGATGGGTCCCGTTACGCTGGTGGTGTACGCCTCCTCTGCGGAAGGAATCAGTTACATTCACATTCAGGTCAATGGGCAATCCCTGCCGGCAGTGGCCGCCGCGCCGCTGACCGTGGATGGGAGTTCGCGTCTCGTGCGTGTGGATTATCCCTGGACTCCACCGGGCGAAGGCGAATATCTCGTGCAGGCTGCAGGCGTCAACGCCGCGGGAGCAAGCGGCGGGTCCGGCTCGACGCGCTTTTGTATCGTCACCTGCAACCCGGCCAATCCCACGTCCACTCCGGCCGCGGCTGTCGAAACCGGCACACCCACGCCCGCCGGTGCTCCGCTCCAGCCAACGCCTGCGGCTACGACAACGCTCACCCCGGTATCGGGCATGACCACCGTCCAGTTTTATGCCAACCCCGCCTCGATCAACGCCGGAAGTTGCTCCACATTGGAGTGGAATGTAACCACGAACGAAACCCTCTCGGTCTATTTCAGCGGCGACCTTGTGGGCGCGAGCGGCCGTTATGAAACGTGTCCCTGCCAAAGCGAAACGCACACCCTGCGCGTCGTAAAAATGAACGGCTCTTCGGAGGATTACTACGCCACCGTGAACGTAAGTGGAAGTTGTTCGCTGCCGACCATTCAGCCGACTTCCACAACGGTTCCGCCCCCGACCATCGAACCTTCGCCCACCCTGCCACCACCTCCCTCCGACACAAGCGGCCCCAGCATCAACTCGGTCAACGCAACCTGGTACCCGGAAGGATGCAGTCTTTTCGGCAGGGCAAACATTACCGATCCATCGGGCGTGATTTGGGCTGAATTCTGGTTCAACCTCAATGGCACGGGCTGGGCCTGGATTCAAATGAACCAAAGCGGCAATGACTGGACAAGCCAGGTTGGCATAGATACGTTTGGCGCGCCCGGGTCGCTGGAATACAAAGTGAGAACGCTCGACAGCCTGAACAATGAATCGTGGTCGGGCGTTTCCACCAAAAACTTTTCCTACTGCGGAGATTGACACATGAAACCAGCCATCCCCGCCTTCTGTCTTATTACGTTTCCACTGATCCTTGCATGCGCCTTCACCATGACCACCCCGCAAGCCGACCCCAACGCCTTCAACACCGTCGTCGCGCAAACCCTCATGGCGCAAACGTCCGATCCGTTCATCTTCCAAACCACTGTCGCGCAGACCGCCAACGCGGCGGCGCCCCTTCCATTTGGAGGCAATACCGCCGTCCCGCCGACGATCATTCTCCCCACCCAATCTGTCAGCGACGAGCAAGCCATCAAGCAGGCTCTCCTGGCGCAACTCGGCTGGAGCGAATCGCAATTGCAATTCACGCTCTCCGCCTCCGATGGGCGGGTCGCTTATGGTTCGGTTGTGCAGGCGGGGGCCATGGAAGGCGCGGCATGGTATGCGGCAAAAGATTCAAGCGGAAGATGGATCATCATCCACGTCGGTCAGGGTTGGCCGCTTTGCCGTGCCATCCAGCCGTATAACTTTCCAGTAAATTTCCTTTCGCATTGCGAAGACGACTCGGGAAACGTGATCGATCGTTCCACGGGACAACCTCCTGCGATTCCCACCCAGCCGACAGTTGCCACGCCGCCCGGCAGTGACGTCTTTCCCCCGGATCCGCTCGGCCCCGCGTGGACAGGTTTCTGGATCGACAACGGCGCATGCTACGATCTCGACCTGATGATTACCGCCACAGACGCAACCTGCGACCTCCGCCTGGATGCGAACAATATCTTCACGCCGCAAAATGGCGCGTTATTCGAAGCCGCTCCGTATCAATATGCGCCATCGTTGAATACCTGCAAAACCGCCGCGCTCACATCCGCCTCCATGGACGCGCCCCAAATCACCTATGCCTGTTTCAAGACCAACGCCGGCAAATACGGTTTCCTCATCCCGCGCGAGGTTCAGGCAAACGGCGTCGTCTTCGACGCGTATCTGTATCCATAAAAAACATGAATGACACAATCTCCGGCCTGATCTCCCTGTTATTCTGCCTTGCGCCGTTCTGCGCGGGCGCGCTGGTCATCGGCGGAGTCGGCTTTCTGATCATTCGCACCATCCGCCACCAGCGGAATCCGCTCACTGCCGGGCAAGTCAATGCCCGCTCTGATGCCCTCAAATCCCAGGTCCGACAGATGGCCGGTCAATTACGCCCGTGGACCGCCGACTCGCTCACCGATCTCTCCACCGATTGGGACGCCACATGGTCAAAGTGGGGGCGCGATCTCGACGCGCGCGGAACCATTCCCAGTCTGAGCCGCCCCAAAGAAGCGGCGTATATCGCCTTCGCCCTGCATGTGCGCGGCGCATTCGAACCCGATGGAATCCTGCATGCTTGCACGACGCAACATGCCTTCGCCTATCGCTTATCGCAGAGGGGAGTGGACATTCGCGTGGACGATTCCTCCCTGGGCAGAATCCAGCCGGATGGTCAATTGCTCGATGTGGAATCAAAGATCATCGGGGAGGCAAAACGTCCCGGCGGCCTGCCCGCCCTCTTTCAAATTGGCAGCGCGGCTATCCTGCGCGACCAGCGCGAACGAAGTTATCCGTTAATCCTCGATGGAAAAATCATGGGAGAGATCGCCAACCCGTCCATCCAAATGTTGAACGCAATCGACTTGAAAAAGAAGAACCCGCCTGCCGCCATTCAACACATTGAAACCCGCGCAGAACGGGAAAAACTTTGGTTGTTGGCTCTTGCCATTCTGCAAGTGGCGGGATACAACCTGCTCGAATCAATCTGGACGAATTGAAATAACCCGTTAAACACAACAAGGGCATTTGCCCTTTTTGTGTTTGCCATATCAGTCGATTTTTTTCCAGATACTCGAAGGCGGGCGGTTGAGCGGACGGGTAAGCGCGGAGACCCGCGACTCATAGTAGGTTTCCTCTTCGTTCGAAAAGCGGGAGACCACAAACAAATTCCGCTTTACAAGAATATCCGCGATGGTTTTGGCTTGCTCGCGAGGGAACTCCAGTTTTTCCATAAATTCTGTAAAACTAAAACGGCCAAGTCGAATCACATGGTTCAAGGCCGAGCGCAATGGCTCGGAGAACAGAACCACATCGGAGGGACGGATATCTTCCGTGCTGGCTTGAAGTTCTTTAATGACTGTTTCGTAAGGAGTCTCGCTCATGGCGCATTCGAAAATTGACTAGGCTTTGAGTTGTTCTACAAGAGCCCGCAATCCCTTGGTGATGGGGTGATCGGGGAAACGCACCGAGAAAATGCCGGAACTGGCGAGCGTCATCATTTCATCGGAATGTTGGAGCACGGCGCCAACGGTGGCGTTGTAGGTTTGTTCCACGCGCCTGCGGACGTCTTCAACATCGAATTGGGTCGGTACTTTGTTGACCAGCATGAGCAGTTTCGGCACGTCGAGTTTCTTGGCAACGTCCACAGTGACCGCTGTGCCCTGATAATCCTGGCTGTCGGGGCGCAGGATGATGATCAACACGTTCGAGATGGCGATGGAAAGAAGCGTCTCTTCGTTCAGGCCGGGGTGCGTGTCGATCAGCAGGTAATCCAGTTTCAGTTTTTCGACCACGTCGCGGAAACCGTCGTTGAGCAGGCCAACGTCATATCCCTCGCGCAGGATGCGGGCAATTTCGCCGGCTTTGATACTGGAGGGAATCAGGAAAATCTGGCCTTTGATCTCCCCGCCGAGGTGGCCGGTAACGTCGTGCGCGGCCTCTTCAATGGCGCATTTACCCCACAGGAAATCGTTCATCGTCTTTCCCATTTCATTTTCGTCGATGCCAAACAGGACATGAATTCCCGGGGATTGAATATCCGTATCCACCACGCCGACACGCGCCCCATCCATGGCCAGCAATGCGGAAAGGTTGGCCGTTGTGTTCGATTTTCCGGTGCCGCCGCGGAACGAGTGAACTGAAATGATTGTGGACATCTTTCATCTCCAAGTCTGTGATTTTTATAGGTAAAATAAGAACGGGCGTATTATAGCCTAACTACTCCCAAACGAAAATCCTGACTTTTCCATGACGTTTATAGTATTGCTCTCTAAAAGCCACGCCATCGCGAAGATTCTGCCCGGTACGGCAAGATTTATCTTGCCCGTGCCCGGCGCAACAGCAATTCCAAATCTGAAACCAACGAACTCAACGCAAAGCCGCCAAGACGCCAAGTTTTCGACCTTTCCTCAACAGAATCAGCGGGAATTCCAGGCGGCGCAACAGCAAACAAAAAAATCTTTGCGACTTTGCGCCTTGGCGTTAAGGTTTTGGTATCTTTGCTTTCGACTCAATTTTAGATTTGGAATTGCTGCCGGCGCAAACTGAAGTTTGCGGTACGTACCGCGTTATGTTATATTCTACCAGACTGCCTGCTTTTTGCCGGCCGCGCGGAATCTTTTCAAAAGAAGGGGGGGAGCAGGGTGTTGTAAGCGCTTCGCGCGCTCGCAGCGCCCCACACCCCAATTTATCGAGAGTCCAAGATAGCGGAAATTTGCAAATCTGCAAATTTCCGCTCAAAGCCCCTTTTTCAAGTTATCGACTACTAACTGTATGGAAAACGCCTCAAAGCAAGCCTTCCAAAACCCAAGCGATGCGACCCTGATCCAGCAGTTTAAAGATGGGGATGGCGAAGCATTTACCGCGCTGTATCATCGCCATCTTCCGTCTGTTTACAAGCGGGTTCGTTATGTCGTTCCCGAAGGCGATGTGGAGGACGTGACCCAGGAAGTATTTATTGCGGCTTCCAGATCGCTCGCCTCCTTTCGCGGCGACTCGCAATTCGGCACATGGTTGCGAACGTTGACAAATTACTCGGTAGCCAAATTTTACAGGATGCGCGGCCGTAAACGCGAACCGCTCCTTGCGCCGCTGTTGGAGGCATCCGGCAAAACAGAAGGTGTTTCGCAAAAGACCCTGGAGGATCGCATGATCATTCAAAGCGCCCTCCAAAAACTACCCGATAACTACAGGGAAATCCTTCTCCTGCGCCTTGCGGAAGATATGCAATTTAATGAGATCGCCGGCCTGTTGGATCAAAACATCGAAGCGACCAAGTCCCTTTTTCGCAGGGCCGTGGCCGCGCTTCGCAACCTGATGGAAGAATAATATGGATCAATCGAGCGATTATTCCAACTTGATACAGGATAACCGCCTGGCCGATTTCACCGATCGCGTCATGCAGGGCGAAACTCAACAGCTCGAATCGGGGCTGGACGATGAGTTGATCGGCCTCGAGAAAACGATTCTCCGTTTGAATCAGGCCCTGCCCCCCGTTTCACTGGACGACGTGGCAATAAAAAAAATGCAGGTGCGCCTGAATGCGCGAATGCGCAGGGAAACAAAGGAGGTCCGCCCGCCTTTTTGGAAGAGGTGGTTCGATCCCCGCTCCCGTTTGCAACTTGCCGCGGCGGGATTGGTAATCGCGCTTGTTGCGCTTGTGCCCGCATTGATCATCTCCGAACCGCCCCCGCCTCTTCCTGCAACGGCTCTTGCCCCAACTCGCGGCATTGCCATAGCGGTATTCTTCCTATTGGGCATCCTGCTCGTTTTTTTGTGGAAAAGGCGCAAAAAATAACGCCATAGTTTTGTCAGTTTCAGGCTTGCGGGGACATAACAGGTACGGTATTATTCCCAACATGGTCATCTATCTGGCTTTGGGCGTGGCGTTTTTATTCCCGCTCGGTTTTTTGTATTTTATTCGCAGGGGGGATTTGTACGGCACGGGCAAATTCCATATCAACATTGTCACGCTTGTTTGGGGAATGGTCGCCTACCTGCTGGCGGCGCAGATCAACCCCGCCGTAATAAACGCCGGCTGGGCCACTCGCGATCAGGTCATCCGGGTTGTCGCGCCCATTCTCGAGGAATTCCTCAAAGCCATCATCCTGATCTACCTTGTGCAACGCGCCGATTTCAACTACGTGGTCGATGGCGCGATCTACGGCTTTGGCGCGGGCATCGGATTTGCGATCATCGAAAACTATGAATACGTCAGCGGGCATCCTGAGATCGCCATGTCGATTGCGATTGCGCGCGTGCTCTCCACCAACCTGATACATGCCACCGGAAGCGGCGTGATCGGCACCGTGCTCGCCTTCCGCCGCGGCGAACTTAGCTGGATGGGGTGGCTTGCGGTCCTGCTGGGGTATGTCTTTTCCATGGCCTTTCATATCGGGTTCAATACCATGGTCAGCATGGGACGGGCGCCCCTTCTTTTGGCGATTGTCTTTGGGTTTACGGGACTGGGCCTCATTTGGTACGCAATCAAGCGCGGCTTGAACGTGCAGAAGAACTGGGTCGGCGAAAAACTCGGCATGGGCGACCGCGTGACGAAAAGCGAAGCGACCGTCGTCCGCAATATCGAGGATTTGAGCGAAGTGCTGACGCCGATCGAAAAACAATTCGGCGCGGCGAAGGTCCCCATTGTGGAAGGCATTATCCGCAAGCAGGCCGAGATCGGCATCAAACGAAAATTGCTCGAGAAGACTCCCAGCGAAAGCAAACGCAAGGAGATCGAAGAGATCATCGCGTCGCTTGGAATGGAAATGGATGTCTTGCGCAGGGAGGCGGGTTCCTATTGCATGATGTTCGTCCGCACGGTGTATCTCGAGCAGGATATCAAGATTTGGGACGCGATCAACTCCCGTATCGCCGAACAGAATACAGGTCAAAAGGGAGGCGGGTTGTTCGATCGGGCCACCACGCGCATGAAGCATCGTCCGTCGGAGGAGGAGAAATCATAATGCACGACATCACAAGTCAATTGAAAAACACGATGATTTTCCGCGGCCTCTCGGATGAGGCGCTCTCGGCGCTTGCGCAAAAGGCATCCACGCGCAAACTGGCAAAGGATGCCGTGTTGATGCGCAAGGGCGATCCCGGCGATTCGCTGTTTCTGATCCACAACGGATGGGTGAAGATCGTGACGGTGGATTCAAAAGGCGACGAACTGGTGATCAACAAATGCGGGCCCGGCGAAACGATCGGCGAGATGGCCCTGCTTGACGGCTCCCCACGTTCGGCCACGGTGATCGCGCTGGAAGATTCGGAAGTGCTGGAACTGAAACAGGATGTATTTCAAAATGTGCTCGATCAGCGCCCGGACGTTTCGCTGGCAATCATCCGCGGGTACTCCGAACGACTGCGCTTTGCCACAACCTACATCGAACGCGCCATCGACTGGTCGCAAAAGACCGCCGAAGGCGATTACTCCTTTATCAATCAGACACAGCCGCTTTTGAACCAGGCCGGCTCGAACGACGACAAGGCCGCGCAAATGCTCTCCGCGTTCTTCGCCATGGTTCGAAAAGTTAAGGAGCGCGAAGAAGGCTTGAAACAGCAGTTGGAAAAGCTGACGTTTGAAATCGATCAGGCGCGCAGGAAGAAGGAATTCGAAGAGATTACCGGCACCGAGTTTTATACGCAACTCAAGGAACAGGCGAAAACCCTGCGTGAAAAACGAAAACAGTCATAACCTTCTGGAGGCATCATGAACAAAGGCAAGATCGTTTCAATTCATTCGTTCCGCGGCGGCACCGGGAAATCGAATACCACAGCCAACCTTGCGGCGCAGGCCGCGATGGCCGGCAAACGTGTCGGCGTGGTGGATACGGATATTCAATCCCCGGGCATTCACGTGTTGTTCGGCCTCGACGAAAACAAGATGGGCAAGACCATGAACGATTTCCTGCACGACAAGGCCACCATCCGCGAGATCGGACTCCCGATCGGCGATAACACCGATACAACCGAAGGGCGCGCCAAACTGAAGGGCAAGAACCTGTGGCTGTTTCCCTCCAGTATTCGCGGGCGCGAGATCAGCCAGATATTAAAGGAAGGCATCGACTTCAACAAGTTGAACGAAGGCCTGCAAACCACCATCACTGAATTCGATCTCGATTACCTGTTCATCGATACGCATCCCGGCTTGAACGAAGAGACGCTTCTTTCCATCGCCACCTCCGATATTCTGATCATCATCCTGCGCCCCGACAGCCAGGACCTGCAAGGCACTTCGGTGACGGTGGATATTGCGCGAAGCCTCGACGTGCCCAATCTTTTATTGATGGTGAACAAGGCGCTCCCCAAGTATGATCACGCGGAATTAAAAAAGGACATCGAAGAGCAGTTTAGCGCGCCGGTGGCCGGGATTTTGCCGCTTTCCTTCGATATGGCCGAAAACGCCAGCAGCGACCTTTTCTCCCTGCGCTACCCCGACCATGAATGGTCGAAGGGATTGCGCAGCGTGGCCCAGGCCGTTCTGGCATTGGGATAGGAGCGGACGATGAAATGCTGGCATTGTGAAGACCCCGCCCGCGCGTCGTGCGCGTTCTGCGGGCGTTTTGTATGCAAGGATCACGCCGCGACCATGTCCACGTTTCTGACGATGTTCGTGGGCGCAAACAACACTCCCAAGGGACTGGCTGTGGCGAACGTCATCTGGTGCGGGGAATGCGAGCCTCAGCCCGAACCCATCAGCATGCCTGAACTTTATTGAGAGAGAGGTCGCCATGCCCGGAGTCTTCGATCGGTTGAACAAGGAAATACAGGACAAACAGCAGGAAGGCGGAATTACCCCGCTCGACCTTGCCAGCCTGCCCCCCGCCCTGCGCAAGATCATGCGCCTGATGTTGCGCGAATTGCAGATGACCTACCCGAGGCTGTGCGAAGCGATGGACGAAATGCCCGAAGCCGATCGCCTCTCGCGCGAAGATTTGCAATCTGCCCTGACCACATTGACCGAGCAATACTGGTTGATTCGAATCGGCGAGAAAGAGAAGGCCATTTACAAGGTAAACCTGCGCCGTAAGGAGGGCAGTAAACTGGCGGCGGGCATCTGGTCATCGTTGAACGAGAGGTTGAAGAAACACCCGAAGGATACATAAAATCAACAGGCGGACATCAGTCCGCCTGTTGATTTTATTTCATCGCGTCCACCCACGCCTCGATCCACGCGTCGCGGTTGGACGCGGTCTCTTTATACGAAAGCAGGGCGGGCTTTGCCGCGACCTCCGCAAAGTTCACAAAGACATCGGGAAGTTTTGCGTTTTGATTAACAGGGAAGATGAACATGCTCAACGGCATGTCCTCCTGGAACTGCGGGCTTAACATGAAGTCTATGAATTTTTCGGCAAGTTTTTGATTCGGCGTATTCTTAAGAATGCCGGCAAATTCAATTTGACGGAAGCACATGCCCGGGGTCACGATGGAAGCGGTTGGGGATTCGGTCAGTGGGTCGGAAGCGAAGAACACTTCCGCGGCGGGGCTGGAGGCGTACGAAACGACCATCGCCTGCGGCCCTCTACCCGACGATGCGGAGAAATTGGTGTAATATGCCGTCTCCCAACCATCTACAACAGCCACATCATTTTCTTTCAATTTTTTCCAGTAGGCGAGATACTCATCGCCAAAGTGCGCGCGTGTGGCAAGCAGGAAGGCAAGCCCCGGCGACGAAGTGGCTGGATTCTCCACGACCAGTAATCCTTTGTATTCAGGTTTTATCAGGTCTTCAAATGTCTGGGGCACAGACAAATTATTTTCGGCGAAATATTTTTTATCGTAGTTAATGCACACATCGCCATAGTCAACGGGAATTGCATGATGAGTTTCGTCCAGGATGTATTCGGCGGGAATGTCCTTCAACATGGGTGATTGATATGCCTCGAAAATGCCGGCGTCCAACGCGCGCGAGAGGAAGGTGTTATCCACGCCGAAAATGATATCGGCAATCGGCGCGTCTTTGGTAAGAATGGCCTGATTGAGCATCGCTCCCGCGTCGCCGCCTTGAATGAATACAACGTCCGCGTTGTTCTGTGTTTCAAACGCTGTGATGACATCCTCGCTGATGGCGAACGAGTCGTGCGTCAGAATGGTGATGGTTTGCGGTCCCGCCGGGGCACAGGAGAAGAGGATGAGGGTGAAAAGTAGAAAGTGGAAAGTATGTTTCATTTTTAATACTCCATTTGGTTATATCAGTTGGCAGTTGGCGATTGATGGTTGTCAGTCGACGCGGCGGTGGACGATGAGAAGGTATCCAGATTTGATTTGGATGGTCGCTGTTTGGTCTGTCATCTCGTTGCTGATGCCGCGTGTTTTATTTGGAAACAGAGTCTCGTCTTGCAAAGGC
>JACPVD010000182.1 GCA_016191895.1 Chloroflexota bacterium
ATAAGGCTCAAGCGGCGAAGCAGACCGACATCCAGCGTGAAGCGAAAGACAAAGAGAAGACCGGTGTCTTCACTGGCGGTTATGCCATCAATCCAGTCAATGAGGAGCGCATCCCCATCTGGGTTGCGGATTATGTCTTGATGTCGTATGGCACAGGTGCGATCATGGCTGTCCCTGCGCATGACGAACGCGACTTTGCATTTGCGCACAAGTTCGGTTTGAAAGTCATTCCCGTCATCCAGCCTGAAGGTGTTGAACTGAACGGCGACACAATGGAAACAGCTTATCCGGGCGAAGGCTTAATGATCAACAGCGGACAGTTCAACGGCACACGCGCCACAAATGACAAGGGCATGAAAAACCCCGCCATCAAAGCCGTGATCGAACACCTGCAGCAAAAGGGAATCGGCAACATGGATATTAACTATCGTTATCGCGATTGGTTGATATCGCGTCAGCGTTATTGGGGCGCGCCGATTCCCATGGCGCATTGCGAAACACATGGATGGAACCCGGTGCCTGAAGATCAATTGCCGGTGCTTCTGCCCGATGATATCGAATGGAAACCAACGGGTGAATCTCCGTTGAAATTCCATCCAACATGGAAGGATACGACCTGCCCGGTCTGCGGCGAATATGCCGTGCGTGAAACCGATACGATGGATACGTTCATGTGCTCGTCGTGGTATCACCTGCGTTATCTGAGTCCGCATAACGATAAGGCGCCGTTCGATGACGCCGAATACAACTATTGGATGCCCGTGGATACCTACACCGGCGGAAGCGAACATGCCAACATGCATTTGTTGTACACACGCTTCTTCCACAAGGCATTGCGCGACATGGGCATCACCGAAGGCGGCGAGCCGATGATGCAACTGCGCAATCAGGGCATGGTGCTGGCGGAAGACAACAGCAAGATGTCGAAGAGCAAGGGCAATGTTGTCGCGCCAGATGTGCTGGTGAATAAATACGGAGCCGACACGGTGCGCGCATATTTAATGTTCTTTGCACGCTGGCAACAAGGCGCGCCCTGGGACTCAAACGGCATCGAAGGGACCGCGCGCTGGATTCGCAGGGTGTGGGCTTTGTTTACGGATAACCCTGAGAAGAGACCTTTAGGGTCTCCGGAGACCCTAAAGGTCTTGAAACGCAAGGTTCACCAAACCTTGAAACGCATCACGCACGACCTCGAAAACTTCGAGTTCAACACGGTCGTCTCATCCTTGATGGAGTTGATGAACGAGATGTACAAGGCGCGTGAAGCAGGCGCAGTCGAAACGGACGAGTGGAAGGAAGCACAGGAAATCTACTTAAAGATGATGTCTCCTGTCGCCCCGCACATCAGCGAAGAACTGTGGACGAAGCATATGGGCAAACCGTATTCGATCCACACCCAGCAATGGCCTGCTGTGGACGAAGCCGCTACAAAAGAAGACACCATCGAACTGCCGGTGCAGATCAACGGCAAAGTGCGCGATAGGGTTATTGTCCCAGCAGATGCAAGCGAGGATGACATTCGCAAAGCCGCGCTGGCAAGCGAAACCGTCCAAAAGTATTTGGAAGGCAAGGAGCCGAAGAAAGTGATCGTAGCAAATCGACGGTTGGTAAGCATCGTCGTGTAGTGGAATAAAACAAAAACCGTCCCGGTAGGGGGGCGGTTTTTGTTTTGATCACAGGCAATTCATCTACTTCAAATGTTCCGTAAAAAAATCAGCCACCCTCTGCGCAATCTCTCTCCGAGATGGGGCGATGGTTTTGCCATCGTCGGGTTTGAAGCCATGCCCGGCATGGATGACACGCACAAGTTCCGCAGGCACACCCGCCTGTTGCAGCGCGGCAAGAAAAATTTCAGATTGTTCGATGGGAACAAGCATATCCTGTTCGCCGTGTAGAATCAAAAACGGGGGATCATCTGCCGAAACATATGTCACCGGGCTGGCAGGTGCCGCATCGAAATCGCCGAATACGCGACGGGCTTTTTCATACCCTCCTTCGAATTGCACAGTCAGGTCGGCGGGGCCGAACATATCCACCACCGCCTGCACGCGGCTCGATTGATCGAGATACTCGCCCACATCGAAACCCGCGCTTTCATCCGTTGTGCCAAGCAAACTCACAAGATGCCCGCCCGCGCTTCCACCATACGCGCCGATTCGATTCGGGTCGAGATTATATTCTTCGGCATGAGCGCGCAGAGAACGCACCGCGCATTTTACATCTTCGATCATCGCGGGAAATTTATATTCGGGCGCAAGCCTGTAATTAACCGCCGCCACAAGAAAACCGGCGTGCTGTAGAGAATTAATTTCCATCGCGCCCGCGCCTTCCGATTTGTCCCCCTTGCTCCATCCGCCGCCATGCACATACATTGTCACGGGAAAAAGCCCATCGCTGGATGACGGATAATACACATCCATCTTCAACTCGACTCCATCCATCACGCAATAGACGATATCTTTTTCGACTGTGCCGAGTTTGGATGAATCGAATTCACTGGATGAAGACCCCGCTTCATTCGTGACTGCGGGCCGGGTCGCTGTTTCTGCGGGTTGACTCTCCGCTGTGGGTTTGCCCGGCAAACTGCAAGCCAGCGCGAGAATTGCAAGTAAGGTGATGAACAAAGATAATCGTTTCATTGTGGTCTCCAAAATGGAGTCCAAAGTCTCCAGACTTTGGATATGCAAAATCTGGAGATTTTGGACTCCCGTTATTTTGCCATCTCCAGAATATCTTCCGAAGTGACCACCGTCAAGTGCGCGGCGGCGTAGGCGACCATCTCCTCGTAGGCGGCGAAGATGGCGGTCTTGTCCTCCTCTGTCCGCTTGCGTGATGGGTCGGTTGCGTTCAAGTCCCAGGGTGGTGAGAGGGGGCTGGATTTCTTCGCGCCTTCCATTTCAAAATAAATGGACGACCATGCCTCCGCGCCGGATCGATAATAATTGTTTTCGTGAATTAACGCAGTGATAAACGGTTCGCGTCCATTATTCTGGCTATCCCATTCTGCGAGTTGGCTCTGCAGCATCTTCGTCGGGTTGTATTTATCGGCATCAGATGAAGACATGAAATTCCACCAGAAGTTATCTCCACCATCCACTGATGTTATTCGCGTGACGCTGAAATCGCTGGGGCGCGCAAGCAAACCATTGACATATTCATAAGGTTGTTCGATCTTCGTCCCCGATTCATGATATAGCAACGTCATCTGCGCGCCAAGCCCCGCATAGACTTTTTGCGCAGTATCTTTGATCCGCCCGCTGTTGGGGGCGGGAGCAACAACGGGATTGCGCCCGAAAATCTCAGCCACGTAGGTGTAGCCGCCAAAACGGGATTTGTCCAACTCGCCGGTGTCGAGATTCAAGGCGTAGGTTTCGTAATCCAACAGCGTTTGATACAACTCATCATCGCTGAGGTTTTGTAAACGCGAGTCAAATCCTGTGTAAAGCGGATGCGGTGGGCGGACGTGGTAACTGATGGTCATGTTCGAGTTCTTGAAGCGTTCGATCACGTTGGGATGATTCTCTGCAAGTTCGCGCGTGATCTCGGCGGTGAAGTAGAACTCGCCGCGGACGTTGTAGCGTTCGAAGAGGTCTACAAGTTCCAAGAGAATATCCGCGCTTTCGCTGGGGTGAGTCCAATCGTGGACGTTGATGATGAAGGAGATGTAGGCGGTGTCAGACGCGCCCTGAGCCGCGTCGAAGGGTGTCAGGGTATCGGCGATGGATGTTGCTGGGGGCGCAGAATCAGTTGTCGGCGGAGTCGGAGGCGATGACGGGGCGCAGGAAACTGTCAGGAGGGAGAGCAGGGCCAGGGTGAGGAT
Organism: Chloroflexota bacterium; assembly: GCA_016191895.1. Classification (GTDB taxonomy): domain Bacteria; phylum Chloroflexota; class Anaerolineae; order Anaerolineales; family Villigracilaceae; genus Villigracilis. Next base: position 3,821 of record JACPVD010000182.1, read on the forward strand.
GAGTCGTTTCATGGGATATTTCCAATCGTGAACGTGTAAACAGTCGCGGTGCAAAGATACCCGACATGGATTTGGTTTCGTGCGGCGTTGTAGGCAAGCGTGGGCAGGAACGCGCTGGATTCTGGCAGGGGCTGGCTGTGACGGGTGGCAAGCGTGGAACGATCCACTGCGAGGATGACGCTGTTGAAATTGTCAATGACCCAATACAGGTTGGCGTCGGAATCCATGCCGAAGATTTTATTGCCCGCGGGCAGAGTTCGCCCTGTGGGTTGGCCGGTGATTCCATCCAGTTCGAGTGTGCCAAGATAGAGATGGTTCGTTTGCGCATCGAAAAAGAACTGGTCGGCATCGGCTTGACCAATACTGCGGGCGTTGTCGCGCAAGTTCACATCGCTGATGAGATTGTATTGATTTGCGGCATCGTAGATAAATAAGCGATGTCCCTTTGCGTCGTACACGAAGACACGGTTTGCCGTTTCATTTACCGCCGCCTGCAATTGACCGGGCCCACCGCCGGTATCGCCGGGCTCCACGCCTTCGATGGCGATGGTCGCGACCGGTTGCATGGTTTCCCAATTGACAACTGCCACCATGCCAAATTCAGGATACGCGGCATAAGCAAGTTTGTGCGTGCTATCGATGGCGAGGTCGGGCAATCTATCGGTGGAGCCTGTGGGAATACCGAGCGGAATCGTACCAAGCAAAGTTTGCTGCGGGGTCATTGAATAGACGGAGATTGTGCTATCCCATGCGTTGAGCGAGAAAAGATGTTCGCCGCTTGAGTCGCGCCGGAGGGGAATGGGCCAGGTGCCTGCCGTGAACGCTTCGAATGCGCCGCTGTTCAAATCGTATCGCCCGATGTAACTGCCGCCCAAACGGCTGGCAAGGTATAACGCGTTTCCATCACCGGAGGGGACGATCTGCTCCACACTGTCACCGAGGCGCAGGGAATTTGCTTGCGTGGGAGCGCGCGTATCAATGCTCCAAACAACCGAGGCGTCGCCGTTGGGGATGTAGACATGCCCATTGGCGGGGTTAAGGTTCATGTGATGCGGCTTGCGTCCGAAGTCAAAACTGGATTTGAGGGTTCCCGAAAGATCATACACATCCATATGACCGCCAATGCCCGCGATCTCCCCGTTTTCAGGAGACTCGATGGAGGATACAAATAACTGTTTTGTGGCAGGGTCGTACAGTTCATCTTCGATGGCTTGCCTGCCCGCAAGCGGAAACGCGCCGACTTCGCTTCCGTTCATATCGAGGAGGATCACACTGCGATCCATGCCGATGATAAGGGTTTGATCGGCGGAGTCGAAATGCAGCCAGCGCGAACGCCCGCCTTGTTGGACAGTGTATTGAATCGAGCCTGTGAGTTTTCCACTCGAAGCGTCGAGGATGTTGATGGAACGCGCGCTGTCCTTGCTGGTGGAATCGAGGATGTAAAAGATATCGGCGGATTCATTGTAGATCATGGGACCCACGCTTTCGCCGATGCCATCCACTGTATAAAGTTGCGCGAGAGTGTTTCCATCGAAGGCGATGAGTCCCTGTGGGGTGGTGAGGTAAAAACGGGTGTGGGCTTCATCCACCTCGGCCAGTTGACCGAACCCGCCGTCTGCCAATGGAACGGGGCCGACGATCTCGCCGCTTTCCACATCCACGCGGCGTAGTTCCTTTCGGACAGTGTCGAAAACGTAAAGATACTGCGCGGCGGAATCGAAGTAGATGTATTTGATTCCCCTTTCGGCGAGTCCTGTTTTTACAATGCCGGTCCAGGTTTCGGTCGCGCCATCGAGGACGGCCACATCAAGCGTCATGATTCCTGCCACGTAGACTCGGTTGCGTTCGTCATCCACTGCCACGGAAAATAATTTGAGCACGTTTTCATCCACACTGCGGTTTTGCAGATCGAGCAGGGAGAACGATCCCGTAAGGCACATTGGCTCGGAGCAATCGGTCTGGATGGGCGCCGGCTGTTGCGGGGCGGGGATGTCGGTTGAAACCGAAGCAGGCTGCGGCGTGAGTTGATCCGCTTCGAGGGGCGGAGTCTGTTTGGGAGGCTTCGTCGGCTTGCAGGCTGAAAGGACGAAGGCCAGGAGTAACGTCAGGGAAAGAATTTTTTTCATGGTTGTCTCCTCAGTAACGGAGTCCAACGTCGGAGACGTTGGACTCGAAAATCTGGACGCAAAGCGTTTCGAGTCCGTTGATCTATCTCGGTTCCACGCCCGGGTTGGCCTGTTCCCATGCGGCAAAGGCGTCGGCCATTTCGGAGAGGGTGGCCCATTGCACCTGTCCGCTGGCGACGAGCGGATCAACGACTTCGGCCAAAAACTTTTCGATCACTTCAAACGGATGTTGCGGATCGCCGCGAAATTCTCCGGGATGAATGGTGAAGTGAAAGGCATTGACCTTGCCTGCTTCGGCGGCTTCGAGCGATGCATACAAACTCTCTTTGAGATATTCGAAGTAGGCTTCATCACCGCCTGCATCATTACTGCGGCGCGACGCGGCAAAATCGGTTTTGTCGTACTGGCCTTCGGGCAGAAAAACAACGCCGCCGTTTGGATCGTGCTGTGTGAAGAGAGAGAAGTCGGCGCCGGTGGTTCCGCCCGCAGGCCGCCAGGGATTTACGCCGACGATGGACAGGTCGGTGGTTTGCGTATTCGGATTCTTCCAGTCGCTGTTCACATCCAACCCCGCGCATTCGGCGGCATCGTACACATTCGGATATAAATTTCCACCGCTCCAATAGCGGATGTCGGTCACGCCGCTGGCTTGTGTAATGAAAGAGATTTCCTGCTTCATCACATCACACCACTGCTGTGTAGAAAGAGTGTTCCCGTTTTTTCCAAGATGCGCATCTTCGTGAAAGTGAAGCGCGAGTTCATGCCCGTTTGCGGCAAGGTCGGCAAGGATGGTATTGCCCGATTGAATCGCAACCGTCGTAAACGGCGACTGCGCCTGAATCGTCATCCGTCCGCCGTGCGCTTCGACCATTTGGGTCACAGTCAAAATATCCTGCACATGCTTCTCGAAGAAGAACGGCTCGTGATAGTCGCCTTTGCTTCCACTGCGGACTCCCTGCGCGGTCTCCCCCGCAGGTTCGATATGCATCCCGATGGTGAAATACAGGATCGCTTCACCGGAATCAACCGCTTTCGTTTGCGGCGTTTCGTTCGCGCTTACCGTTGGCCTGATCGCCGTTTCGACGGACGGATCATCCGCGCCGGTGGCAGGCGCCGCGCCCGGCAGGTTGCACGCCGTCAAAGATATGATTGTCAAAAGGGATAACAATGCAAGAATGTGTTTCATGATATTTTCTCCTGTTGTGTAGGGGGACGTTCTCCAACGTCCGTGTGAAGGCGAATATAGTATTGCTCTCTAAAAACTACGCCAATCGCGAAGATTCTGCCCGGTACGACAAGATTTATCTTGCCCGCGTCCGGCGCAAACTGAAGTTTGCGGTACGTGCCGCGTTACGAATCAATGCGCAAAATGAATTTTGCGTTACTGCGCGAACAACTCCTGCGCATATTGGACGATCATCTGGTCCTTCTGCTTGTCCATCGAATCTGGCAGCATGCGCGGCAGGGAATTGGCGTCATACGTCTGGTTCGGTGCTTCGTTGTTCAAACGCACCCAGGAGACACCGCCATGAACCGCGTTGTTGATCATCAAAATCGTGTGCTCGTAATCGGGCTGGACGTGATCCTTCTCCGATTGAATGCGCTGGTACGGCACGCGGACCTGCGAAATAAACGTACTGGCTTCGCGTTCGGCCCAGAAGGATTCGTCATCACAGGTTGCAACGTCAGTGAGATGTCCCAGCCCGCCACCGTCGCATCCGCCGGTATCGTCGCGATTTGCGGGACCTTCCCAATCGATCAAAAACTGGATGAGCAGGTCGGGGTATCGCGCCAGCGCGCCGGAGGCCATGGTGATTCCGTATGAGTTGCTGACCATGCCTATTTTTGCAGGATCAATTCCCGGCAAGGCCGAGATCGCACGAATCACTTCCGCAAGTCCGTCCTGGTGGATGAATCCGTTATAGTTTTCCGTCCCGCCGCTTTTGCCGCGCCCATCGGGATCGAAAACGACCGCAACATATCCCGCCTGATTAATGATGGACACAGTGGAGCCAGCCGGGCCTGGCTTGAGAAACCCGCCGCTATCGCCGCTTCCGCCGGGCACCAAAACGAGCGCGGGCAATTGATTCTGCCCACCCCAATTCTCGGGGTAATGGGCTTCCACATACAGGCTCGCGCCGCTTGTCGGGTTGGTAACGGTGAGTATGGAATCACCGGTTTGCACGGCAGGGACGGAGGACGGGTTTTGCAGCGTCTCGCCTGCAACAGACACAGCCGGCCGGGTTGGCGACGCCGCAGATTTTGGGGTAGCCGGCGCAGTACATGCTGCGGCAATCAAGGCAACGAGTGTCAAAAGAAATATTTTTGTTTTCATAAGCGGTCTATCTCCTTTCTACTTTATGTCCCGCATTCTACAGTTCGCAAGTTGCGCCGCCATGACTTCCATGTAAAAGTGTTGTAAAAAAGGAGGCGACATCCATAACGCGGCGTACCGCACACTTGTCCTAGCGGGCAAGGTGAACCTTGCCGTACTTGTTGTACGCGTTGCGGCAAATCTTATTTCTCCAAAAATCCACGTCTTACACGCAGTAAAATACCCACATGCGCAAACTCCCCTGTAATTTTCTGACCCTGTTTTTGCTCAGTTCGCTTGTTGCGTCATGCAATACCCCTGCCACTCCGTCGACAATTTCAACGGCCACGATTCCGCCGCCGACGATTTCCATCGCCACACCCGTTCCGCCTTCGCCCACACCGACTCCGATTCCCCTGCGCCCGGCGTATAAGCTCGATACAATATTCGATTACGATCTGCACATCGTTTCCGTCGATCAAACAATAATCTATCCAAACCACAGTGGACAATCTCTCGATACGCTGGTCTTTGCCGTTGCCCCAAACTACTGGCCGAATTGTTTTTTTCTGCAAGACATCACCGTGGACAACATCCCCGTGACGAATCACACGCTAACCGCTCATCGATTGGACGTTCCGCTCCCGACTCCGCTCGCGCCTGATTCTGCCGCGACGGTGACTCTGCGCTTCAAACTTTCCCTGCCCTACCTCGACCAGGCCAATGCCCTGCGCGCAAGAATCTTCGGCTACGGTGACGTGCAAACCAATCTCGTTAACTGGTATCCATATATCGTTCCGTTTGAAAACGACGAGTGGATCATCCGCGAGCCGTGGTCGCATGGCGAATATCTCGCCTACCCCAGCGCGGACTTTGAAGTGAATCTAAATTTTGCAAACCCTGAAAACAAACCCGTCGTTGCCGCCAGCGGATACGCCGAAATGAGCGGCGATTTCACCCGGTACACCCTCACCGAAGCGCGGACGTTTGCCATCTCCGCCAGCCGCGAGTTCCAGGTCTCATCCATGCAGGCGGGGGATGCGGTTGTGTATAGTTATTATCTTCCCATCTATCAACAGGCAGGCTGGGCCGCCATGCATGCCAGCGCGGAAGCATTGCAGGTCTTCTCACAAAAATTTGGTATGTACCCCCATAAAACGCTTTCGATTGTCATGGCCGATTTCAAAGACAGCATGGAATTTTCTGCGCTGTATTTTCACAGCCGCAGTTTCTACGATCTCTATAACGGCACGCCCGGCGACTACCTGACCTTCGTCGCCGTCCACGAAACGGGGCATCAATGGTGGTTCGATCAGGTCGCCAACGATCAGGCGCTCGAACCCTGGCTCGACGAATCTCTCACCACCTATTCGGAGGCGATCTATTACGAATCCGTCCATCCAGACCTGCTTCCGTTGTGGTGGTCGAATCGAATCAACTTTTTCGAGCCGAAAGGGTTTATCGACATTCCCGTTTATGACGGCTTGAATGACGATAATTACAAGCATACGGTCTACTTCAACGGCGCGAAGTTTCTCGCAGATTTACGCCTGCGAATCGGGGATGAATCTTTTTTTGCCTTCCTACAGGATTATTATGCTCAAGGCCGTGGGAACGTCGTCCGCGCCGACGATTTCTTCCGCATTCTGGATGAGCACACCGATATGGATTACTCCGATATCGTGGGCGTTTATTTCCGCAACCGGTAACGCGGCACTTTCGTCCGCCGCCTCCCCTGCAAAATGCAGACTAAAGTCTGCGGTACGGGCGAAAAGTTTTTTGCGGTAAGATAGACACATGCCCATCACCCTTCACCCCAACCGCGAAAAAAGTCTACTGCGCCGCCATCCGTGGATCTTTGCCAGCGCGATCAAGCATGTGGATGAAACACACGCATCCGGCTCGACCGTTGACCTGCTCTCCTCCGAGGGGAAGTTCCTCGCCCGGGCCTCCTACTCCCCAAGTTCGCAGATCCGCGCGCGTGTGTGGACGTTTACCGATGAACCGGTGGATAAGGAGTTTTTTCGCAGGAAGATTCGAGCCGCGATCGCCTTACGCAACACACAAAACGTAACGCGCAATGTCAATGCCTATCGCTTGATTCACGCCGAGTCAGACGGCATCCCCGGCCTGATCGTCGACCGTTACAAGGATGTGCTCGTCCTGCAATCCCTCACGGCTGGCTCTGAATTTTGGAAGGAAACCATTGCCGATATTTTGGTCGAAGAAACAGGCATTCAAGCCATCCATGAACGTTCCGATGCCGATGTGCGTGAACTTGAAGGCCTAAAACCCATCAATGGAATTCTACGGGGATCAATTACCAATTACCAGTTACAAATCACTGAATACGGATTGACATTCAAAGTCAACCTTGCCACCGGCCACAAAACCGGCTTCTACCTCGACCAGCGTCATAACCGTCACCGCGCAGGTGAATTTGCAAAAGACCGTGATGTGCTGAATTGTTTCTGCTACACCGGCGGATTTACCATCCATGCGCTGGCGGGCGGGGCCAAATCCGTTCTCTCCATCGATTCGTCCGCTGACGCGCTGGCGTTGCTTGAAGAAAATATCGCGCTCAATGCTCTACCCGTCGACCGGCATACCTCCCTCGAGGGCGACGTTTTTCAACTGCTCAGAAAATTCCGCGACGAAAATCGCTCCTTCGACATGATCATCCACGAACCGCCCAAGTTCGCTCCCACTGCAAAAAAAAAAAAAAAAGCA
>JACPVD010000183.1 GCA_016191895.1 Chloroflexota bacterium
AGGCAATGTCGAAGGTTGAATCGTTGGGAGGCATGTCTTCGCCCGCGCCGCCCCACCATAAAATGCTCTGCGCATTTCCCGCATCATCCTCCACCGCCAGACGCAGGTGTTCTTTGGTTTTCCCGATCGTCGAAACAGATTTTAATTTCACGCCGCGAGTCGCCAGTGTCAATGCCGGGTTACCCGCGCCGAACGGCGCAAGCGACTCCAAAGATTCGGCGAGGGAAAGGTTAATGTCCGCCAGATCAAGCCAGGCGTCAAGTGGAAGCGTCGGCTCTTCGATGGCGATCGTTCCCAGTTGTCTCTCCACCTCTTTGCCGAGTCCCCTGCGGAAGTCGTCGAGTTTTTCCAAAGGAAGTGAGAGACCCGCCGCCATGGGATGTCCGCCGAAACCAAGCAGTAAATCTTTTTGCGCCGCGATGGCGTCAGTGATGTGCAGTCCCTCAACCGAACGCGCTGAGCCGCGAAGAATGCCGCCTTCGGATTCGGTGAGAAGGATCGCGGGTTTGTGATAACGATCGACGAGTCGATTCGCGACGATGCCCACCACGCCGCCGGGCCAATTGGAATGCGATAACACAATTGCGGGTTCGGCCAGCAAGTTTGGGTTGGCGCGTAATTGCGATTCCGCCGCTTCGTAGACCTGACTCGTCAATAATCGACGTTGCGCGTTCAGGCCTTCGATTTGCGCGGCAAGGACGCGGGCTCTTGCGGGGTTATTGGTGATTAGTAGTTCAACAGATGGGTTTGCATCGCCAAGCCTGCCCAGTGCGTTGAGGCGCGGGGCAAATGTAAAGCCGATGGTTTCTTCGGTAAGCGTTTCGAGATTCGTTCCTGAAAGTTCGGCGATTATTTTTAAACCCAAACGCTGGGTCTCGCGCAGTTGTTTGATTCCCTTTTGCGCGAGCGAGCGCGTTTCGCCTTTGAGCAGGGCAACATCGGCGATGAGGCCGAGGGCTACGAGGTCGAGAAGCGTAACGCCGACTTCAGTCGGCATGGCCGGCCGACTGAAGTCGGCGTTACGTAGCAGCGCTTCTGCAAGTTTATATGCAACCCCAACGCCAGCCAGATGTTTCAATGGATGGTCTTCGGGCAGAAGTTTGGGATTGATGATGGCTTTTGCGTTCGGGAGATTCGGGCTGAGCGAAGCGCCGCCCTGAGCGTGTCGAAGGGTTGAAGCCCGCTCGAACTCATGATGATCCGTAACGACCACATCCACGCCGCGCGAATTTGCATAATCTATCGCTTCGTGCGCGGTGATGCCCGTATCGCAAGTGACGATCAACTTTGCGCCGTTATCGATGATGGGCGCGAGCGTTTCGATATGAACGCCGTGGCTTTCCCTGCCGCGAATGGGAATATAGTAAACGACATCCGCGCCCAATGCCTGGAGTGTTTGCACGAGCACGGCGGTGGATGTCTGCCCGTCCACGTCGAAGTCGCCCCAGACACAGATCGTTTCTTTTCTTTGGATTGCCCCATAAATGATTTCGACCGCCTTTTCGATCTCTGGAAATTGACTCGATGGATTTTTTTCTGGATGTAAAAACGCGTCCGCTTCGACGGGGGAACTGATCCCGCGTCGGAGCAGAGTCTGCGCGATGAGCGGGGACAGGCCAAGAGCGGAGAATGAAGCGGGAATTTCTACAGAAGGAGGGTCGAGCCAGCGAGTCATTTAATAAGTATCACGTGTCAGGTGTCAGGTGTCAAGTTTGTTTTGAGTTTGCCGTTTGGCATGAAAAAATAATTTACATGTTAAGCGGTTCGAATCTTGCGGTGAAGTGACGCAGTAGTTCGGGGGCGTAGGTGAATTTATACCCGCGGATTTTATCAGCGCGGGTTTTGATCTCGGCCAGACTGTCGGCGACGCAATCCATGTGACTCTGGGTATATGTGCGGCGCGGTATGGCAAGGCGCAGTAATTCAAGTTTTGGGTAATTCCAGGCGTTTGTTTCGGGGTCGAGGTAGGCGAACATAACCGATCCAATCTCCACGCCGCGGATTCCGCCTTCACGGTATAGTTCCACGGCCAATGCCTGCGCGGGGAATTCATAATTGGGAAGATGTGGAAGGATCGCGCCCGCGTTGACGTAAACCCCGTGCCCGCCAGCGGGCTGGATGGTGGGGATACCTGCGTCATTGATGCGCGCGGCGAGGTAGGCGGTTTGTCCCAGACGATAGGCGAGATAGGCTTCGTCCAAACCTTCGTATAAACCGACAGCCATCGCGTCGAGGTCGCGACCTGCGAGTCCGCCGTAGGTGGGGAAGCCTTCGCGCAGAATCAATTCATTGCGGATATCTTGAAAAAGGGATTCGTCGTTCAAACATAATAAGCCGCCGATGTTGACGATGGCATCCTTCTTGGCGGACATGGTCATGCCATCGGCGAGGGAGAACATTTCGCGGGCGATGTCTTTGATGGAGACGTGCTTGTAGCCTAACTCCCGCTCTTTGATGAAGTAGCAGTTTTCGGCGTAGCGCGCTGCGTCGATGAAGAATGGAATCCCCGCTTCGTGGTAGACATCCGCCACTTGTTTGAGATTTTCCATCGAGACGGGTTGTCCGCCGCCCGCGTTGTTGGTGACGGTGATCATGCCGAATGGAATTTTCTCGCGCCCATACTTTGCGATGAAGGCTTTGAGTTTGGCGATGTCCATGTTGCCTTTGAAGGGATGCGGATTGGCGGGGTCGTGCGCCTCGTCGATGACAAGGTTTGCGGGGCGTCCCTTGCGCGCGCGGATGTTGGCATCGGTGGTGTCGAAGTGCATGTTCGAAGGAATGAGGTCGCCAGGCTTGACGAGACACGCGGCCAGAATATTTTCTGCGGCGCGGCCTTGATGCGTGGGGACAAAATATTTGAATCCAAAAATATCTTCGACGGCGGCTTTGAGTCGATGATACGAGCGCGCGCCCGCATAGGATTCGTCGCCGCGCATAAGCGCTGCCCATTGTTCCTGACTCATCGCGCCTGTGCCTGAGTCGGTTAGCAGGTCGATGAAGATGTCTTCGGCTTTCATGCTGAACAGGTTGTAGCCCGCTTCTTTGAGTGCGGCTTCACGCGCCTCGGGCGGAATGAGGCGGATCGATTCTGTTACTTTGATTCGAAATGGTTCGGGGGGATAGGGGCGTGTCATTTGGTCTCCTGAGATTTGAGTATGCGTCAAATTTTGGGTAGCGAGCCTGGCGTGTGCCCCTGTGTGTTGCCATTCGGTCTCCAATGACGGGGTGATTGTACAACCAAAAACAAAAACTTCCGAAGCCTTTAAGACCTCGGAAGTTTGGAGTCGCGACGCAATATAAGTGACAGTCACCTGCGAGGTGACTGTCACTTTGACGGGCGGCATGGGAACGATGTAGGCACGATGTAGGGGCGTAGCATTGCTACGCCCCTACGCGATACCCAACGAATTTTCAAATCCTTTGAGCGTTTCCTGCGCTGACTGCAACTCTGGATGCCGCAGGCGCGTGTAAATCTCGACGGTTTGATGGGCGTGGTAGGGGCGAGGCATTGCCTCGCCTTCTTTGAGCGTTTCCTGCGCTGACTGCAAATCGGGATGACGCAAGCGCGTGTAAATCTCGAAGCGACGCTTGCGCCCTCTAGCATTGCTCGCTACATTGGCTTCGCATTCGCGGAGCGATGCCGATGCGGCGGGCAGTGCGCACAGTGCAGGTGAGTTGCGAAAAAAAGCGAAAGAAGTTGGCGTTGATTGCGACCACGATTATTTTTTTACTGCTCCACGTGGCTGAGGAAGAAATCCCAAAAGAGGTCTGAAGCATTCACGCCGGGCGCGTTATTGTCGCCGGCGGGATATTCATGGAAAAGTCCCTTTACCATGCGGAAGATGAATTCATTCTTCGTGCCTGATGTGCTGTTCCGAAAGGTGAAAATTGTGGAAGGCGAATCTGTTTCCACGCTGTAGTCCATGCTCAAACCGAGCAGGGTGGTGGTGTTAACCATCATCTGGTGGAAGACGACATCGTTGACGATATCATCGGGCTGAATGGGGAACGGGCGCTCGAGGCCGGTGCCGAGGGACACTTTTTCATCCTGTGTGCCAATAATGACGTATAGCGATGTGTTCACCGGAATAATGCTTGTGCCGTTCCCTTCGCCGTTGCCGAACAAACCCGTACCGCTGATGGCATAAGCCGTAAAGTCAGCATGCATTTTCGGGATGAGACGTGTAAGGACGAATCCTCCGCCGTTCGAAAAACCGCTGGCAAAGATGCGTTTGTTATCGATGTTGAAATTGGACTTGGCAAGGTCGAGCAGGGTGCGGGTGAACTTTATGTCATCCTTGATCTTGGTGCCAGGTACGATCTCCTTCTCGAGGTTTTCCGAATCCCATTTTTCATGCAGGCCGGGTTCGCTCACCAGCGGATATTCCCAACCGGTGGGGAAGATGACGATCAAGGTCTCTTTCTCGGCCTTGTTCACCCAATCGGTGTTTTCGTACATGATGTTGCCGCTTTGATTACTGCCATGAAACATAAAGAGGAGCGGTGTGGGTGTATTGGGGTTATATCCGCTCGGCACATAGACAGTGAACTCGCGCGGATCGCCGTCGATATGGATGGTTTTGTCGTTGCGCCCGGTCTGGAACGAGAATGCCGCATCCCCTTCGACCGTTGAATTGGGTGCGGCGACAGTGGGCTGGGTCAACGCTGTGGGCGGGTCTGCCGGCGCGGCATTTCCGCGGTTCGCCAGCCTGCACGAACTCAACGTCAAGGCGGCCGTCAAGAAGCAAATGATCCATTTGTAAGATTGTCTCGCGTTCACTTTTTCTCCTGTGTGAGGATATCGTCTCGCTCTTCGCTATTGTACTCGGCGGGGATTGCCCCGGCGTTACGTCGGCGTAAAAATCCCGTTAACCAATCCCATTTTGGAAGGGTATAATGGGCGGAAGTCGAATTGCTCTACCTTTGCAGGTCATTCCACGCTCAAGGATTTGCATGTGACTACCCTATTTTTTGCAACAGACATTCACGGGTCGGATATTTGCTGGAGCAAGTTCCTCAATGCGGGGAAATTCTACAACGCCGACAGGTTGATCCTCGGCGGCGATATGACGGGCAAGGCGGTTGTTCCGTTTGTGCATCAGGGCGGAAAGAAATATCGCATCACATTGCTTGAACAGGTGTTTGAACCTTCAGATGAGGCCGAACTGGCCGACATGGTCAAGCGTGTCCGCAGCCGCGGCTACTATCCCTACATGACCACCCCCGATGAAATTTCTGAACTCGAAAAAGACCCGAATCGCGTGAGCGAGATATTCATGCGGGAAGTGCTCAAGGTCGTGAAGCAATGGATGGACCTGGCTGAGAAAAAGCTCGAGGGCACCGATATGAAGATCTACTGCTCGCCCGGCAACGACGATGCGGACGAGGTGGATGCCGTCATCCGTGACAGCAAACGCGTGTTGCTGGTCGAAGGGCTGGTAACGCAATTGGACGACGACCATGAAATGATCGCTTCGGGGTGGAGTAACAGAACGCCCTGGGACACGCACCGCGAAGAGGACGAGGATCAACTTGCAGTCCGGTATGAAGCGATGATCTCGCAGTTGAAGAATCCGCAGAACGCCGTGTTCAACGTCCATGTGCCCCCGTATAAGTCGAATCTCGATGAAGCCCCCGAATTGGACAAGGATTTGCGGCCCGTGCTTGCGGGCAATTCGATGAAGCCTGTCGGTTCGAAGGCGTTGCGCGAGGCGATTGAAAAGAACCAGCCGTTGCTTGGCCTGCATGGGCACATTCACGAAGGGCGCGGCGCGGCGCGAATCGGAAAGACGCTTTGCATCAATCCCGGCTCAATGTATGAACAGGGAACGCTGCTCGGCGCGCTGGTGAAACTTGGAAAAGATAAAGTGGAAGATTACGTTTTGACAACAGGTTAACTAGTACCGCAAAATTTATTTTGCGATTTTCGCGGCGCAAGATAAATCTTGCGGTACATAAATTAAAAAGGAGAATGTTATGAGCGACTTGTTTGTCCGTAAGGCGACCGGCCTGGTGCGTTCGTGGTCGGTCATGGACGCGTTCATCTACGCGTTGTTTTCCATTAACCTGATCACCCTCGGACTGTACAGTTTCAGCCAGATGTACTACTTCGAAGGCGGCATGGTGAACGCGCTGATCATCAGCGCGATCTTTATTTTCTTTGAAGTCGTCGTGTACGCGGCCTTGATCTCGGTCATGCCCCGTTCCGGCGGCGATTACGTCTGGCAGAGCCGCATTCTCGGCGGCGCGGTCGGATTCATCCTCGCGGTCACGGGCTGGTGGTTCATCCTGTGGTTGTGGGTCCCGCTGTACGGCGACATGTTCCGTCATATCGTGCTGGTGCCTTTGCTTGGAATCCTGGGCATGAAGGATATCGCGCTATGGTTTGCCGGCACACAGACCGGCGCCTTCACGGCATCGATCATCACGCTGGCGATCGTCAGCATCTTCATTACGCTTGGGATGAAAACCTATGCGAGGATTCAAAAGTTTTCATTCTATGGCGGCATGCTGGGACTGCTGATTGTCATTGGCTTGCTGTTGAGTGGTTCGCCGGAAGCGTTCAAGGCCGGGCTCGAAGCAAACGCGACCTCGATGTTTGGCGCGGCTCCCGGGGTATATGACAAAACCGTCGAATATGGAACGGCCGCAGGCGCGATCACCCCGTTCAGTGGCGGGTCGATCGCGGTGGTCTTCCTCGTGATTCCTTACATGGTCTTTTTCAACCTGTGGCCGAATTGGGGCGCAACGCTTTACGGCGAAGTGCGCGGTGCGACCGATTTCAAGCGTAACGTAGCCGGCATGGGCTGGGCGCTCGGCGCGACGACCCTGCTGGGAATCATTCTGCTCTTCGCCATCAAAAAGACTATTGGATGGGATTTCTACGTGCAGGCCGGCGCAACATGGTGGAGTTACGTTTGGGGCTTCACGCCCGACGCGGCTCCCGCGCTTCCGGTCTGGCCGTATCCCGCGCTGTTGGCGTCGTTCCTCACAACGAATAGAATTGTGCAATTCATCGTCATTGCATTGATGAGTCTGTGGTGGTTCGGCTGGAGCGGAACGGTCTTCCTTTCGTCCACGCGCGTGATCTTCGCCGCCGCATTCGACCGCCTGCTCCCGGAAAAGGTCGCGGATGTGAACAACAACGGCACGCCGGTCAACGCTCTGTTGTTGATGATCGTCCCATCTGTGCTTGTGGCGTATCTATACGCGTTCAACATCTGGAACTTCGCCTCGCTGACGTTATGCTCCACGCTGGTGATTGCTGTGACATTCTTCGGCACAACGATCTCCGCGATTGTCCTGCCTTATGTCAAGCCCGATTTGTATAAGGCTTCTCCGATTGCGCAATACAATATTGCGGGCATTCCGCTCATTACGGTTGCGGGCGTGATCTTCGGCGGCTTCCTTGGCTATCTACTCTA
>JACPVD010000184.1 GCA_016191895.1 Chloroflexota bacterium
GCTGGGCACATCCCCTTTGAGAATGGTGCGCGCGCTCTTAAGGCTTGGGTGCTTCACGGGAATCGCGGAGAGCAGGGCTTTTGTGTACGGATGCAATGGGTTGCGGTATAGTTCATCGCGCCCGGTCAATTCCACCATTTTGCCCAGATACATCACCGCCACACGGTCGGAGATATGCTCGACGACGCTCAAATTATGCGCGATGAAGAGATACGTCAGGCCGAACTCTTCCTGCAAATCCTTCAAAATGTTCAGCACCTGCGATTGAATCGAAACATCCAGCGCAGACACCGGCTCATCGCAGACGATGAACTTGGGGTTGAGCGCCAACGCGCGCGCAATGCCAATACGCTGGCGTTGTCCGCCGGAGAATTCATGCGGGTAGCGGCGGGCGTGATATTCCTCCAGGCCAACCTTCTTCAACATGCTGATCGCAATTTCCCAGCGTTCCTTCGGGTGGCCGACCTTGTGAATATTCAAGCCTTCCATCACCGCCTCGCCAATCGGCATGCGCGGATCGAGCGATGCATACGGGTCCTGAAAGATGATCTGCATATCGCGGCGCAACACTTTCAGCGACGCCGGGCGCATACGGATGATATCCTCGCCATTGAACGCCACTTCGCCGGAAGTCGGCTCGATCAACCGCAATATGGATCGACCCACGGTCGTCTTGCCGCAGCCTGATTCGCCCACCATGCCGAGCGTTTCGCCTTGCTTGATCGAAAAATTGACCTTGTCCACCGCCTGCACCCAGGCGCTAACGCGTTGAAAAAAACCGGAACGCACCGGGAAATGTTTTACAAGGTCTTTCACGACCAACAGGTCGGATTTCTCTTGAGTCTGCATCTTTATATTCATGGCTGGGTTATCTCTTTTCCGGTTTGCTTCCGCGTTTGATGGGCGCCACATGCTGATCTGGCGCAGAATCCTTATATAGCCAGCAGCGAACTTTGTGCCCTTCAGAAACTTCCACTAAGTCAGGTTTCTTCGCAGAACAGATCGATAAATTATGTTCGACACGCGCCTTGCATCGCGGGGCAAAACGGCAGCCCGGAGGCAGGTTCACCAAATTCGGCACCGAGCCGGGAATCACATCCAACCGGTCGCGCACATCACCCAGCACCGGTATCGAGCCGATCAGGCCTTTTGTGTAGGGATGAAGCGGCAGGTCGAATAATGAAGCGACAACCGATTGCTCCACGATCTCGCCGGCGTACATCACCGCCACGCGATTCGCCATCTCGGCGATCACGCCCAGGTCGTGAGTGATCAGGATCACGGTCGATCCCATCTTTTCGCGCATGTCGCGAATCAGGTCGAGAATTTGCGCTTGAATTGTCACATCCAACGCGGTGGTGGGTTCGTCTGCGATCAACAAATCGGGAACGCAGGCCAGCGCCATGGCGATCATCACGCGTTGGGCCATGCCGCCGGACATTTCGTGTGGAAAGGATTCGGCGCGGCGGTCCGGCTCGGGGATGCCGACCAGTTTTAGAAGTTCGACGGCGCGTTTGTGTCCCGCCTCCTTGCCGAAGGACTGGTGGACATTCAACACTTCGGAAATCTGGTCGCCGACGCGAAAGACCGGGTTCAGCGCGGATTGCGGCTGTTGGAAGATCATCGAAATGCGATTGCCGCGCACTTTCATCATTTCTTCTTCGGAGGCTTTCGCCAAGTCGGCACCTTCAAAAAGGATTTGACCGTCGACGATCTTTCCGGGCGTGCTGATCAGGCGCATGATCGAAAGCGACGTGACGCTCTTCCCGCAGCCTGATTCGCCGACGATGCCAAGCACCTCCCCGGGATAGACTTCGAAATCGATTCCATCCACAGCCTGGACAACGCCGTCTTCGGTGTAAAAATAGGTTTTCAAACCGCGAACTTCGAGCAGGGGTTTTTCGCTGGTAGTTTCCACAGGGTTCTCCCAACATAAGATTTCGGCAAGTAAAATTTAGCGCAGGTTGCGCTCTCTTGCGCAACGCTTTCCCGGCGTTAGAGAACGCCTGTTGCCAACCTAAAGTTTCAAGCGCGGATCGAGCGCGTCGCGCAGGCCATCGCCAATGTAATTGAAAGCAAGGGAACAGATAAAGATCGGGAGGCCCGGTATCAACGGCAGCCAGGGTTTATCGAACATATACGTCTGTGTGGCGGAGAGCATGTTCCCCCATGTGGGAACGGGGTCTTGAATGCCAAAGCCGAGAAACGCCAACGCAGCTTCGGCCACCACATATCCCGCAAGACCGAGCGAAGCATCCACGATGATGGGCGCCATGGCGTTGGGAATCATGTGTTTCAAGATGATCCAGACATTCGATGCGCCCAGGGAGCGGGCGGCTTCCACAAAGGTCTGCTCGCGCAAAGAGAGCACCGTGCCGCGCATCAATTGCGCCGACGAAAGCCAGCCGAAGCCGGCAAGGACAATAACGATCAAGACGGCGTTACGGGCGTCGCGCGGGCTGACGAGCATGATTTTACCCACGAACGCCAGCACTGATTCTGGAATGGGTATCAGGTTTTCGTTTCGGATCAACATTGAGGAAATGATCAATAACAACGGCAATGTCGGAATGGAAAGCATGAACTCCACAAAGCGCATTAAGACCGAATCCACCCAACCGCCGTAGAAGCCTGAAATTGCGCCGATGAAAATACCGATGGTTTCGGAGATGATCACCGAAAGCAGGGCAACGCTGAGAGAAATACGCCCGGCATAGATCAGGCGGGAAAAGGTATCGCGGCCAATATTATCGGTGCCCAGATAATGCACGCGGCCGTCTTCACCCACCGAACCAAACGGGACGAAATAATCTCCCACATTTACCGCGTCGATTTCATACGGGGCGATGAAAGGCGCAAGGATGGTGATCAGAAAAACGATCAGCATGACCGCCATCGATATCATGGCGAGGCGATGCCGCACAAAGCGCCGCATGACCACTTGAAACGGGCTGCGTTCCTCGATGGTGATGGCTTCGACATCCAGTTTTTGAATTTGAGCAGTTGCTGTCATATCGGTAACCTCGGCCTTAGGTGAGACGGATGCGCGGATCCACAAGCGTGTATAAAATATCGCGCAGGAGGGTTGCGGTGACGGTAAGCACCGCAAGAATGAAGAAGATTGCCATGGCAACCGGGTAGTCATAATCCCCGAGCGCAAGCAGGTAGAGACGCCCCATGCCGGGCCAGGCGAAAATGCTTTCCGTAATGATCGCGCCGGCAAAGAGACCGGGGATGGTAAATACCACAATGGTCACAAACGGGATCAGGGCGTTGCGAAGCGCGTGTTTCAAGATCACGACCTTGTTGCTCAATCCCTTTGCGCGCGCCGTGCGGACATAATCCTGTCTCAACACATCCAGCAGACTGGCGCGAATAAAACGGCTCCAGCCGGCAATGTTCAGGATCGTCAACACCGCCACCGGTAAGATCAAATGCAATGTGCGGTCCTTCAACGAGCCGGCCACCACTTTGCCGATCAATGGAATGGTGTAGCCCCGCACGGACTCGGACAAGCCGGCGGGAACGTATACCCAACCCGCATTTTTCGGCAGAATGGAGAAGATCAGAATAAAAAGCAAACCAAAAAAGAAACTTGGCATGGCTGACCCCATGAACGCCATCGTGGTGAATGTATAATCAAAACGGGAATATTGTTTGACCGCGGAATAAATACCCAGTGGAATCCCAAGGGCAAGGGAAAACAGGGTGGAAAGCCCGATCAACTGGAGGGTTTTGGGGATGCGGCTAATAATCACTTCGCTTACAGGGCGATCGCGCAAAATTCGCCATGACAGGCCAAAGTCGCCGAACATGATACCGCGACTGGTTCGCCGGCCGACAAGGTCTTTCATCAGCACTTCCTCTTTGCAACCCACCACTTTTGTTTCCGGAACGCCGCGCGAGTTTATCACTTCCGTTTCAATCGGTTTGCGGCAACCCACCACCGTGTCGGCGAAGTATTCCTTCCCGCCAATGACAAGCGGGCCGCGCGGCACGCCGATCAACCAGCGGCTGAAACGAACCGGGAGGGACAAATCCAATTCGAAGGAGGCGCGGATACGGGCGATATCCTCCTCTGTGATGCGAAAACGCGTATTCTGTTGAATCTGGCGCAAGCCGGCCAAGGGGCCGCCGGGCGCAAAACTCAGCATTACATAAGTGGCAACTGCCGAAATGAAAACCACCAAAATCGATTGTAAAACACGGCGAAGAAGGTACGCGGTCATGGCTTCTCCAAAATAATTTCCAGCCTGCGCAAACGTTGCAGGGAGAGCAAAGGTTTTACCTGATCACCCATCTTACGTAGTGCGACCCTCAGGTCGCCTGCGCACACAGAGTACAGATGCACTGTGTAAGCAGTTCCCCGGTACCGCAACACGTTTTGCGATGTCGCCCAGCAATTGCGAGATATTGCAAATTGACAATTAAATCGAGCAAAAAAGTATCGTTTTCAAACAAAGGGGGGAATGCTCGATTATTTTGGACAAGTGCAAAATCTCGCAGTGCCGCGTAAGGTGGGTTACTTAAGCGATGGGGTAGGCGCGAAAAACTCGCGCCTACCCCATGTTAACTTAATCGACGAACCGCGCGCGAATTAGCGCAGGAACAACTGAACGTCAATGTGTTCCCATGTAGCGCTGGGGTTGATGATGGTGATGATCTTGCCTTCCGTTGCCGCGGCCACGAGGGTCTCGGTGAGGCCCACCAGGGTGGTGGAATCGAGCATGTCGATCTCACCGCCAAGTAGCAGGGCTTCCGCGCTTTCGGAGGTAATGAACTGAATCACGAGATTCGGGGATTTGGGAGCGCCGAAGACCCAGTTGGGATTGGCGGCGAAGACCATCTTCTCGCCCTTGACCCATTCCGTGATCATGTAGGGGCCGTAGGAAAGAGGCTTCGCGGCCACTTCAGGCAGGGTGCTCCATTCGCTCGCGGGGACATCCTTCAACGTGCGGCCATCGGAGATCACCTGGTGCGAAGGATAGAGTCCCCAAACAGGCAGGAAGTACAGCGGGGATTGAACGCCGGGGAGCCAGGTCTGGGTGTAACCAACTTCGAAGAATTCAACACTGGCGGTCTGATCACAGACGATGAAGGAGGTGGCGCCGGATTCGGGATCACAGGCAATGTTCTTCGCCAATTCGATATCGGCGGCCTTGACGGGTTCGCCGTCTTCCCACTTGATGCCATCAATGAACTCGAACTTGGAAACCAACTGTTTCATCGTGACAGTTCCGCCGCTGTATTCGATGGTCTCACCGGCGGCGTTGATAATGGAGGCGCCAGCCGCAAGATCGATCACATCGCCGTTGGCATCCACAACCTTGTCGCCTTCCTTGACTTCGACGTCGTTATTGCTGGTGGCGCCGCTTTCAAGGGTGGGCAGTTGCTTGAGGTAGATCGCCTGGAAGTCGTAATTCAGGCTGGTGCTCTGCTGGGGGCGGATGAGGGTATACGCGGCGTTGGCGACGAAAGCGTCTTCAACGAGCGTGAAGAGGGAGGCGGGTTCCTGGGTGAAGCCGAGGATGACCGTATCGGAACCGGTCTTTTCCCATTCCTCGACGTTATAGGTGTAATACGCCTCACCGGGTGTCGGGGCAAAGCCGGTCAAGTCTGCGGCGATGGCAAAGGTCTCGGTGCGGTTGAAGAGCGGAATGGAAGGAACGTCCTTGGTGAATTCCTGCTGGACGATCGTGTAAGCGGCAATGCGGTCATCCTTGATCAGGGTGTTGTTTGCCACTTTGATATTCTTGCTGGCTTCTTCGTTACACCAACCCATTGCATTCTGACCCGCCCAGCCGTTCTCCGGGAAGGGGATCTGATCGCAGGCATAGAGGGTCTGTCCACCGGGATCGGCCTGACCAACCCACGCAAACGCGCCGAGTTCATAATCGCGACGGGCAAGGCCAGTTGTATCGCCGAACCACCAGGAGGCGGGAGCGTGCAAGCGGACGATGCGAACGCCGCAGTCGGCCATCTGGGATTCCCAGATCGCAGCCCAGGTCTGGCGGAAGGAGGCGGAAGTGGTGGTGAACTTCAAGGCAAGTTCGTCGCCGGCGGCGTTGGTGCGGAAGTCCGCGCCTTCGGCGAGGGCCCAGCCGGCTTCATCGAGAAGCGCCTTGCCCTTTTCAGGATCGAATTCATAGATGGTGATATTCTCATCGCCAGCGTATGCCCAGTGGTCGCGCGGGATGAAGGTATGCATGACCAACTTGGCCTGTTCTTCTGCGGAGATCAAAGGATACACAGACGCGAGCAAGTCGGCCTTGTTGGTGCAGTAGGACAGGGCCTGGCACACCTTGAGATCGCCCAAAATCGGGTGAGGGGTGGTATAGGAGGTTTCAGTGATGGGGGCTTCGGTGGGAATTACTTCCGGCGCTTCCGTCGGGGCGGGCGCTTCTTCGGTCGCGGCGGGCGCCTCGGTTGCGGCGGGCGCGCCACAGGCGGCGAGAATCATGGTGGCAATAGCCAGCAGACTCAAGACAAAAAACGAGCGGTTACGTAACATGATTTTTCTCCTCCAAGAAGAAAATAATAGGGTGGAATTTCTCGACCTTGCGTATCGTACACTTTGGTTATCTATTCGATTGGCAACCTCCTTGTGGGTAATAAAAAAACGTCCTTACAGAAGGCTTGCAAATTATACCCAGTTCCCTAAGAGCGTCAACAGCAGGTTTTCATGAAAAGGTGATCCAGACAAAAAACCACCGTAAAAGACTGCTTAAAGCAGTTCTGGAGAGGGGGTAAAGAGAAAAGACCACAAAAATTCATCCCTTGTTGACAAGCCCCGATTCCTAACATAGAATCCAATCGCATACCGTCATTCTAAAAGGAGAACATCATGCTCAAAGAATTCAAAGAGTTTGTCTTGCGCGGAAACGTGCTCGATCTCGCCATCGGTGTGATCATCGGCGCGGCGTTTACCAAGATCGTTACGTCACTGGTCAATGATATCCTCATGCCGCTGATCGGCCTTGCAATGGGAGGCGTTAATTTCAGCGAATTATCCATCAAAGTCGGGGACGCGGTTGTCAAATGGGGCGCGTTCCTGCAAACCGTTATCGACTTTCTCATTGTGGCCTTTGTTATCTTCATGATCGTAAAAGCCGCAAACAAATTGAGCAAACAGAAATAAGCAGAAACAAACAAGCAAACATGGAACATGTCCCGCAGAATTGAAAGAGGCGCTGCGGGACATTCCTTCGTTTGATCCTTTCAACATGGACTTTCTCAACAAACTCAACCCCCAGCAGCGAAAAGCGGTCACAGCCGCCGATGGGCCTGTTTTGGTCGTGGCAGGCCCGGGGTCCGGCAAGACGCGTGTATTGACCCAGCGCGTCGCATATTTGATCGCGTCGGAGGGAGTCCGCCCGTGGCAGATTCTTGCGGTCACGTTTACAAATAAAGCGGCGAAGGAAATGGATTCGCGCGTGCGGGCGATGCTCAATGATCAGGCCACAGAAGGACTCGCCCTGAGCAACGTCGAAGGACTCGCCCTGAGCAACGTCGAAGGGTTGATGCTTGGGACCTTCCATTCCATCTGCGCCAGGATCCTGCGGCGCGAAGCAGATCATCTCCCGCTTCAATCGAATTTTGTGATCTTCGATTCAGATGACCAGGAACGCATTGTCAAAAACATCATCAGGGAATTTAACTTAAACGACAAACTCTACCGCGCAAACAGCATCCACGCCGCGATCTCGCGCGCGAAGAATGAACTCATCGGTGCGGACGATTACCCCATCAGCACCTACCGCGACGAAGTGGTCAAGCGCGTTTATACCGAATATCAAAAAAGATTGATCGCCAGCAACGCCGTGGACTTCGATGATCTTTTGGTTTATACCGCGCGGCTATTGGAAGACAATCCATCGGTGCGCGATAAATACGCCCAGCGATTCAAACATGTGCTGGTGGATGAATTCCAGGATACGAACCTCGCGCAATACACGTTGATCAAACATCTGGCATCCATTCATCGAAATGTGTTTTGTGTGGGTGATCCCGACCAGAGCGTGTATCTATGGCGCGGCGCAGATTATCGCAACGTCCAGCGTTTTGAGCAGGACTTCCCCGATGCGCGGGTGATTCTGCTCGAACAGAATTATCGCTCGCATCAAAACATTCTCGACGCCGCCACCAGTGTGATCGATCGCGCCAGTAACCGCCGCAAGAAACGTCTCTTCAGTGACCGTGGCACAGGTGAAAAGATTTTCTTTTATGAAGCGCGGGATGATTACGGCGAAGCCGCCTTTGTGGTGGATACCATCGCCGAACTTGTCGCATCGCGGCAATTCGAGCCCGGGGAATGCGCGGTGATGTATCGCACCAATGCCATGTCGCGTTTGATCGAAGAAGCATTCCTCCAGGCGCGTCTCCCCTATCGACTCGTCGGCGCGCAACGATTTTATGGACGCCGCGAAGTGAAAGATGTGATCGCCTTCATGCGTCTCGCGCACAATCCATTGGATGAAGCCAGCCTGGGACGCATCATCAACGTCCCGCCGCGAGGCATCGGCGAAAAAACATTGACCACGCTCAGCCTGGTGGCGCGTCAGAATGATACAAGCCCCGGCGCGGTTTTGCTTGACCTTGCGCGTGGCGCAGAGTCGCCATTTTACAAATCCTTCACTGGCCGCGCCGCAATGCCCCTCGCTGACTTTGGCGGAATGCTTGCCAACTGGCGCGCCATTGCTCAAACTGGTTTACCCGTTGAACTCTTTGAAAAGATCGTAAAAGATATCAACTACAAGGAATACATCCTTGAAGATGATAGCGATGAAAGCAAAGACCGTTGGGAAAACGTGCAGGAATTAAAACGTCTCGCGCTCGAATATTCCACGCGCACACTGGATGAATTTCTCGAAAACATCGCGCTCATCGCAGATCAGGACACGATCACCGACGCCAACGCGCCCACCCTGCTCACCCTCCACGCCGCAAAAGGACTCGAATTCGGCGCGGTCTTCATCGTCGGTCTCGATGACGGAATCATGCCGCACAGCCGCTCCTTCGACGAACCCGCCCAAATGGAGGAAGAACGCCGCCTCTTTTATGTCGGCATCACGCGCGCAAAAGATCGCCTTTATTTGCTCCGCGCGATTCAACGCGGCGGTCGCGGCATGTCTGAAGAAACGTTTCCTTCACGCTTCATGGATGACATTCCCGCTGAACTGCTTGTCGGAAAGACTCGCACCGGGCGACCCATCCCCTCGCGCAGACCCTATGGACGCCCCGACACCTCCGCCTCCGACACGAGATGGCGACCCCTGAGCAATGTCGAAGGGTCGAATCAGACTCCGCCGAAGCCCTTCGATCAAACTCAGGGCAGGCCTGCTCCTGTCACGAATAGCAAATACCACGCCGGGACTCGGGTCAAGCATCCGCTATGGGGCGAGGGCATCATATTGAACAGCAAGGTGCAGGACGATGATGAGATCGTGGATGTTGTTTTTGAATCAGTGGGAATCAAACGATTGGCGGCAAGTTTGGCAAACTTGACGATCATTTGATGCTATTTGCAAGCAATCAAAGAGATCATCTCAATTATTCAACAATTGGCAAAACTCTTATTCTCAGGCTTTTATCCGATATGGATACAATTGCTCCATTTCGGAGTGAGGTTTCAATTTCATTCCATACAGAATCAAAGCGGGAGATAATTTCATCGGTCTGCAGATTTCGCAACCGCAGAATAATCACAGACGGCGCGCTCTCGCCGGAAAAAGCAAGCAAGTGCCCGTAATCCAGGTCATGGGTGAGAATAGCCTCGCCCGTTCTTTTCGCTTCGACAATAATCTGGGTATCCCTTGCGCGAGACATGCCAATATCCCCAACGTGACGGCAAACATGACCTCGCTCCTGCAAAGGCGAAATCACTTCGCGGCGAATGTTCATGTTGAGCAGAAATTTCATCCAGCCACCGTTCCGGGCATGGGCAATACGCTTTCCTCCATTGCCCATGAAGCATATGCCAGGGCCTGATAAATATCATCCGCTTCCAATTCAGGGTACGATTTTAGAATATCCGCTACAGCCATTCCAGAACTCAAATATCCCAGCACAGAAGCAACAGGCATCCTCATTCCGCGAATGCAAGGCTTTCCAAAACAAACTTCAGGGTCGAGGGTGATTCGGTCGAATTTATA
>JACPVD010000194.1 GCA_016191895.1 Chloroflexota bacterium
GCAAGGCATTCTGTTCATTGACGTGGGTACCGCCCTCTTCGGTGTTCTGCCGCTTCTCTTCCTGTCCATCCCACAACCTGCACGCGAACTGGACTCGGAAGGAAAGCATAAGACCAGCGTCATGCAGGACATGAAAGAAGGTTTCGCCTATATCGCGGCCTGGCCGGGACTGATGGCGATCATCATCATGGCGCTGATGGCAAACTTCCTGCTCACGCCGACGGGTTCTCTCATGCCCCTCCTGGTGACAAAGCACTTCGGGCTGGGCGCGTTCGAATTCGGCTTGATGGATTCGATCTGGGCTTTCGGCATGGTTCTCGGTGGAATCATTCTCAGCGTGTGGGGCGGCTTCAGGAAAAAGATTGTCACCGCGATGGGAGGCGTGATCGGCATCGGGTTGGGAGTCCTGATGGTCGGCATCGCCCCCGCCAATATGTTCTGGCTGGCTGTGGCAGGCATGACGTTATCGGGAATGATGAATCCGCTCACCAACGGCCCGCTCGGCGCGATCATGCAGGCGAACGTACGACCTGAAATGCAGGGACGCGTGATGGGCGTGGTCATCAGCCTGTCCACGCTGATGACGCCGCTCAGCCTCGTGATTGCGGGACCTGTTTCAGACGCGATCGGCATCCGCACCTGGTATTGGATTGCAGGCCTGCTCTGCCTGTTGATGGGAGTCGGTTCGTTCTTCACACCGCTCATCATGAACGTTGAGCAAAACCGCAACGGGCAGGCGCAGCACGAAGCCCCGTCCGCGGCAGTGGCGCTGGCGGAATAAAAAACAGGGTTGCATTCCTGCAACCCTGGCGTAAAGTTAGAGTTGGGGCGAAATTCTATCCTTTCGGGACGAGAGTCACATTGGCGGCTTGCAAACCTTTGGGACCTTCCTCGACGGAAAACTCCACCTTCTGCTCGGCCTCCAGTTTGCGGTAGCCCTCCATCTGCAACGCTGTGAAATGGACGAAGACATCCTCGCCATCCTCGCGGCCGATGAAGCCATAACCCTTCGTGGCGTTGAACCACTTGACGGTGCCAACAAAACGATCAGACATGCTACTTTCTCCTACATAAACAGAATTCGCCCGGTCATCCGTTTCGCTTGCAACGGGCGAACGCGGGCAGGTTGCGCAAATTTATCACGTCAAATAAAACTCGTCAAGCCTGAATTTATCTTGCGGTTATTCCTCGCTCTTTTTCAAGGCAACGAAATACGAGTCATGCAGGTTTTTTCTCCAAGTCCTCTCCGGCTGCGCCCGGGAGTGAGATTGTGCGCGAAAGATCCACCGCAGTCTGGCCCTGGGCAAGAAAATACAGGATTGTGACCGAGATCAGGATGATGAACAAGGCCGGGAAGTTCTTGACAAATATGGAAGATTTAACAGTAAACGGATAAAGAGTGGACCAATACGCCACGGACGCGAACAGTGTCGTTATGAGCAGGATAATTTTCCTGGAAGAACTGGACTGCGCGGGCGGGCTGCCAAACAGCAGCGCCATGGGCGCAGCCAGGATCGCCAGTTTGTAATCAAAACTACCTGCGGGAAGTGTCAACGCGCCAATCGTGCAAATTGTCAGCAAATAAATGTTCAAACCCTCCTGCCTTTTGAAGTAGGCATGCACGATCACAGCCATCATACAGGCGACAAAAATAAGCAGCAAAATTGTCGTGATCAGTCCGGCATATTGCGCCAGGCCACTCAACGCGTTTGCCGGGATTAATCCGAAACCATCGGTGGTAAGTTGATAGACAAACCCGCTGATGGAAATATCCTCCGTACGGGAACTCAGGAAACCGCTTTGCCGGGTGAGGAGGTTCGCCGTAAACTCGGCAAACAATTGATAGCCCAGCACAAAAAGCAGGGAAAAATTAATTATTCCCAAACCGGCAATCCGCCGGAGGTTTCCCTTCCAATCCCGCCAGTCCCTGATGAACATCACCGTGAAGATCACAGGGTAAACCTTGAGCTGGATGGAAAGAGAGAAAAGCAAATAGGCAAAATAGCGAAACTTGGGATGATAATGAAATAGGTAAATGGCGGACAAACAGCACGCAAACGCGATCACGTTGAACTGTCCCCGTTCCAGTTCAAACTGGAAACCGTAGGAATACAAACCCGTGACAAAGAATAACAGCGGCAGGATGAACTCTTTTTTTCGGTTGAGAAGGATGGGGATCAGGAACGCGGCCAGGAAAAAGGAAACTACTGTAATCATCGAAAGCAGTTTGTAATAAGCCGGATATCCGAGAACCACGAAAGGTGCAAAGACTGCCAGCGCCAGGGGCGGATACGGAACAATTCCATCGGCATACGGAGACTGTCCGTCTTTCAGCCAGGTTTCGATGTGGCTGACAGTCTGCTCCACATCGAAGCCGATGCGCGTCACCCAGGCGTTGGGAATGTACTTGTTAAAATACTGGATGGTGGATTTCGAAAAGAACACCGGAAAAATGAAAAGCGCCACATACAAAACGAGGAAGGTGGAAACTACATAAACGGTCGGCGGCATGTTGAGCAACCGCCTCCACACTTCGCCGATCCGTTTCCCGATTTTCCATTCGCCGTTCCAGTCAATGCGTAGAAATCCAATGCCGAGAAGGAGCAATACGATCCCAACCTCGATGCCCAACAATTGCGCGGCGCCAAGCCGGTCGTCATCGCCAAATCCAACCAGGTCCCCAAGCGTAAAAACACCAACGAAAAGGACGCCGGTCGCGAGCAAGCCCAAAGCGATCTTTTTCATTCGAATCTCCATGTTCGGTCGGTCGTCTGCCCAACAGCCGTTTTCCACAACGACGCGCAGCGCGAGGTCAAATGAAACCACGGCGGGGACCATTTCACCTGCGCGACTCCCGCGCCGATCACCTTTCGCAGCCCAGCCGGACCCTCGAACGGGTCCAGTAACAACAGGCTTCGTCCCAGCTCGAAGGCCGCGTGCGCGTCCGAGCCGACGGTGCCAGCCACGCCATGCCTTTCGGCAAAGGCCCGCGCCTCCTCGTTAAAGCGCTTCGACATGCAGCGCGAATTGAACACCTCGATGGCATCCACCCGCGGCAGGATTTCCAGCAGGTCGTCTTCCATCCATCCGCCAGAACGCAGCTTGTCAAACGGATGCGAGACACTGATGAACGCGCCCTGATCCCTCAGACGACGGATCGTTTCCAGCGGGGAAAGTTGCGGCGGAATCTCCTCCGTCACATACGCGGCCAGGATCTCGCCGCGGGTGGTCATGATCTCCTCGCCCACAATGACCCGCTCCGGGTCCAGTTTTTGAGCCGCCCGCGCACCCGTGATCGTATTATGGTCGGTCACGACGACGCGGTCAATCCCCTTGCGACGGCAGGTCCTCACCAAAGTTTCGGGATGGGTGAGGGAGTCCTTGGATGCGAGGGTATGGCAGTGGAATTCGACACGGAACATACAGAGATTTTACCAGAGCGAAGTTTGTTGCCGAAATACCCACTTCTGTTATACAATTCATGCAACATGGACGGCGATCAACGCTTTTACCGACGCCCCTGGTTTCCCCCGCTCATATGGACGATGCTCGGCCTGGGATTTTATGCCTGGCAGGTCGTCCGTCTAGGCGGGTTGTTTGCCAGCCTCATTTATATGTTGGCGGATGTGATTTTGTTCGTCGGCCTCATGTTCGTCTGGCTGGCATTCTTTGCACAGTTCGTTCTGCCAGTCTACCGGTTCCGCGAACGGCAGAAGATCTTCGACCGGCTGGCGGC
>JACPVD010000195.1 GCA_016191895.1 Chloroflexota bacterium
AGGCTATAATCCCTCGAACTACTTATGCAGCACAACACGCGTTTGTCCGCCATCATCGACCATCTTCTTCGCCGGGCTTCATCTATCCAAACCGTTCGACTTGCCGTAGGCGAACTCGTCTCGTTTACAGATGCGCAGATTCGCAAACAGTGGGAGGAATCACCTTTCGCGCACATCCCGCTCACGATTCGTCGTGTACCCGCTCAACAGCAATGCATGACGTGTTTTGAAAAGTACCAACCAAAACAAGGCGAAGTTTCATGTCCGCAGTGCGGGAGTGTCGGTGCGAAGATCCTTGTCGGCGAGGAGTTTTTTCTCGAAGCGAGCTAATGTCCAAAGTCTGGAGACTTTGGACTCCTTAAAGGAGAATCTCATAGACATTAAAGGTAAAGTGGTCATTGTCACCGGGGCTTCATCAGGAATCGGCGAAGCCACTGCAAGATCGTTTGGACGGAATGGGGCGAAAGTTGTACTTGCCGCCCGCCGCGTGGATAAACTCCAAACACTCGCGCAGGAGATCGAGGCAATGAACAACGGCGCGGAAGCGTTTGTCGTGCAGGCCGATCTCTCCAAACTGGAAGATATTCAATCGCTGGTGGCGCAAACCATCCAGAAATTTAATCGCATCGACGTGCTGGTCAACAACGCCGGCTTTGGCCGCCTGGCCTGGCTGGAGAATCTCGACCCGCTCAAGGATATTCAGGCGCAGATCGATGTGAATGTGATGGGGGTGATTCAAACCACGAGGCAGGTTTTGCCGGTCATGATGAAACAGCGCGCAGGAAGCATCATCAACATGTGCTCGATGGCCGGCCTGGTTGGCACGCCCACCTACACCATTTACGCCGCATCCAAACATGCCGTGCATGGATTCTCCGAAGCCCTGCGGCGCGAGGTCAAACCCTGGGGTATCGATGTCTCCCTCATTTACCCCGGCGGCGTGGTCACCGAGTTTACCCAGCATGCGGGAATCAAACGCAAGACCAACGCCAAAACGCCGAAGTTCATGCTGCTTACGGCGGAGCAGGTGGGCGATGCGGTTGTCAATCTGGTACGCCGTCCACGCCGCATGCTGATCATCCCCTGGCTGTGGAGTGTGACCGCTTTCATGAATAAATTCCTTCCCGGCCTTGTGGACTACACCACCATCAATCGCTTCACCATTCCCGAGAGGGAGGATGAGTTAAAACTCCCGCCTTCGCGCTGAGCGAAGTCGAAGGACGTATCTAATCCGTCATCCCCACCGGCTTCAAATCCTTCAAATTCAATTGATACCCGATGCGCCCGTTGTATTCATTCACTTCGTAATTAAATAATATGTCGATGCGCGGCGGCATCTTTTTTTGCCAATCGCCGAGTCGAAACCCGATCGCATCGTGGTTGTATCCCTTATCATCCTCGATCAACAACTTCAAATGTTTCGCGTCCGCGCCGACGGTGCGGGCATTTTTTACTTTCACGTTTCGCGCCACAAACGCCGCATTTGGATTTCCATACCCGGTCGGCTCGAGATATCGCAATGCCTTTTCAAACAACTCCGGGCGGATATCGACGAGGGAAACCTCCGCATCCGCCGTGACCGTGGGCCTGAGTTCTACATTCGAGAGTCGACTCGCCGCAATGGCCTTTAGCCGCGATACCAGCGCGGACAGATTTTCATTTCGGACAGTGAATCCCGCCGCGGCCGCATGGCCTCCGTGACGAACGAGCAGGTCTGCGCACTGGTCGAGCGCCTCTGTAATATGAAACTCCGGGATTGACCGGCACGATCCGCGCGTTTCCTCCCCGCCTTTCGATGCGACGATGGCCGGGCGGTAATACGTTTCAGTTAAACGAGAAGCCGCCAATCCCACCACGCCGGAATTGAAATCTTCATGCGCGGCAAAAAGCAGGTAGGCTTGCGGATCTTCGCTCATGGCGATCTCTTCGGCGCGTTTTTGCATGTCGCGGGTGATGCGCTGGCGTTCGCGGTTTTGCATATCCAGCACCTGCGCCAGTTCGCCGGCGCGAAATACATCGTTTGTGGTGAGCAATTCAAATGCCGCCAACGCTTCCTTCAATCGGCCTGCCGCATTCAAGCGCGGACCGAGCGCAAAGCCGATATTCCCCGCGTTGACCCTATCCAATTTGATCTCAGAGACAGCCGCGAGAGAAGCAAGTCCCTGACGCGTGGTTTGTTTCATCTGCCGCAGTCCCTTGCGAACCAGGGCGCGATTTTCGCCGACAAGAGGCGCAAGGTCTGCCACGGTGCCGAGCGCGACGAGATCAAGCAAACTGTATAGTCTCTGTTCATTGAGCGTGGAGTCTCCACCATCATTAAGCAGGGCTTCGGCGATCTTATAGGCAATCCCAACGCCGGCCAGGTCTTTGTCGGGATAAACGTCGCCGTGTTGTTTCGGGTTGATCACGGCAAGGGCAGGAGGCAGGTCGCCCTCCGCGGGGTGATGA
>JACPVD010000196.1 GCA_016191895.1 Chloroflexota bacterium
ACAGTCACTTTGCAAGTGACTGTCACCTTATAGCAAAAGGGAGAGTCTGCAAAGGAGCGGACTCTCCCTTTTTGCTATAATCGAAACATGGAAAATCTCGCCCGCGACGCGCTCTCGCTTTTCAACATCCACCTCACGGGACGTCATGTAATGGCGCTGGTCACTTATGAACGCGAACTGATGGAGTGGAATCAAAAGTTCAATCTCACCGCCATTCGGGATGTGGAATCGATCCGCACCAAACATTTCCTGGATTCATTTTCCTGTGTGCAGGCGTGGAAGGCCAATCCTCCGCGTCGCCTCGTGGATGTTGGAACGGGCGCCGGTTTCCCGGGCATTCCCTTGAAGATACTTTACCCCGCCATGCAGGTGACGCTGGTGGAGTCGGTGGGGAAGAAAGCCATGTTCTGCCAGCACATTGTCAGCAAACTTGGGCTGGAAGGCGTGAACGTGATACAGTCTCGCGCTGAAAGCATTGGTCAGAAACCCGAACATCGCGAGGCCTATGATTGGGTTGTGGCGCGCGCAGTGGCAAACCTGACCGTGCTGAGCGAATACCTGCTTCCGCTGGTAAAAGTCGGCGGGACGATGCTCGCGCAAAAAGGTGAAAGCGGACCCGCCGAAGCACAGTCCGCAGAGCAGGCGATGATGTTATTGGGTGGAAAGTTAAAGCAGTTGATTCCCGTCAATTTACCCGGCGTGGCCGATGACCGTTATCTCGTCCTCGTGGACAAGGTCGCGGCGACGCCGCCGAAATATCCGCGCAACGCCGGGATGCCGGCGAAGATGCCGCTATGATTCAGCAAGTCGGCGATTCGACGTGACTGATCACTACTTACTGATAACTGGTTTCACAACCCATGCTGAATGGCAATGACCGCCGCCTGCGTTCGATCTGAAACCCCGAGTTTTTCCAAAATCGCGCTGACGTGATTCCGAACCGTCCCTTCGGAGAGATGCAATTGGGCGGCGATCTCGCTGTTATTCGTCCCTTTGGCGATCAGGCGCAGCACGTCCAGTTCGCGCTCGGTGAGTTTGCTGGCAAGAATCGATGTGGGTTGGGTCTGCCTGCTGGCGACTTGATTCAACAGTTTCCCCGCAACCGCCGGGTCGACAAACGATTTGCCTTCCACTGTTCCCCTGATCGCTTCGACGATTTTCTGGCGCGGCGTATCCTTGAGCAGGTATCCCGACGCGCCCGCGCGAATGGCGTCGAAGACCCACTCGTCGTCGTCGTAGGTGGTGAGCACCAGGATTTTTATGTTGGGGAATTTCGCATGGATTTCGCGCGTGGCTTCGATGCCGTTCATGATCGGCATTTTCAAGTCCATCAAAATTAAATCGGGCTGTTTTTGCGCGGCGAGTTCCACCGCTTCTGCGCCGTCCTGCGCGGAGCCAATGATCTGAAAATCCTTCTCGAGGTTGAGAAGCATTTCCAGCCCATCGCGGATGACTGCCTGGTCGTCACAGAGGAGGATTTTCATAAGTGGTTTGTTACTCCGTCCTGAGCGAAGTCGAAGGACACCCCTGCCATCCGTGCGCTTCGACTTCGCCGCTATACGGCTCCGCTCGGCGCGGAGTTTGGTTTCATATGACCAGCGCCACCTTCGCGCCTTTTCCCTTTTGGCTTTCGATCTTCAATGCGCCGCCGGCGAGTTCGGCGCGTTCGCGCATGCCAAGCAGACCGAAGTGACCGCTGACTTCGCGCGAACGCATGTCGAAGCCGATGCCGTTATCCTGGATCGTCAATGTGACGCGGTTACCGCTCTCGAGGCGGATGATGAATTTATTGGCGCGGGAATGATTGGCGATGTTTTCCAGCGCCTCCTGCGCGACGCGGTAGATGGTCTGCTCCACGTCCGGGCTGAGGGAAGGCATGGGGGTTGGCAGGCCAATTTCAAAGTCCAGATGGAAGCGCGCGGCCGTGGATTCGGCCAGTTGACGAAGCGCGGGGCCCAATCCCAAATCCTCCAGCGCGTTCGATCGCAGGGCTTTCAATGCGCGGCGAGTCTCTTCCACACCATTGCGCGTCGCTTCCAGTGATTTATCGATCAGGCTGCGGGTTTTGTCCGGGTCGATGTCGAAATAGGCTTTGGCAGTTTCGAGCGAGACGGAGATTGCCGTAAGCGAATGTGCCAGCGTATCGTGCAATTCGCGGGCGAGACGATTGCGTTCGCGACTCACTGTGAGTTGTTCCAGCGTGGACGCATAATGCGCGAGGTTGGCGTTTGCCTCGCGCAGGGATTCCCGCTGTTCGCGCAGGCGCGCAACAAGCAGGCTGATGAACAACCCGATGGCAATAAAACTGATGGTGCGGATGCTGGCGATGAAAAGAAAAACAAAAATGCCGTTCGATTCCACGGAAACGATGTAAATCAGCCCCAACTCGAGGGCGGTAGTGGCGATACTGTAAAAAATAACATGCGGCAATTGATATTCCCATGCCACGAGCGCAAGCGCAACGAACAACACCGGCAACTGGCGAAGCGCCATCCCTTCGGCATTTGCCAGCGGCCCGTTCGGAAAGCGCGGCGTGACCAGCACGTTGATGAAAATGGGCGCGGTGGAAATTTCGAGAAGAAGCAGGGGATAAAACGCGGAGCCCAGTTTATCCTGTATCCAATCCCAGTGGGCAAAGGCAAGGAAGAGAAACGCCACGAATCCGTTTGCAAGATAAAAGATGAACACGGGAACAAGCGGATTGCCCATCGGGTTTGGCGCCGGCACGTTGGGCGGAACTTGCGGATCGAGCGGGGGAAACGGCTGGACAGGAATGCCCGATGGAAAGGGATTCGTTACCTGCGTGTAAAGCACAGCGTCCATCACGGCCATGGCCAGCAGAAAACCGATCCAGGTCCACCCGGCGATGCGCAGGATTCGGGTTGAGTCGCTTTGCGTCTGCATGGGCACATCTTATCACGAAGGGACAGACAAGCCGCGTGTACCCGGTCACGATTCCCCCGTCCTTCCCATGACACGTGTCACGGGAAGGGGTGAGCGGTTTCATGGCCTTGGATGACAAGTGATGACTGGATTCACTCTCTCTTTTTTTGTAAAAAATATAAACTGTGGGCATGAAAGGAAATCAAAACATGACCACTTTGTCCGGTACATCCACGAGCAGGGAAATGGAGCGTTTCTCGCGTTTTCTGGCAGTCGGCGCAGTCGGCACAGTACTGGATTTCAGCCTGCTGACCCTGCTCAAACTGGCAGGACTGCCCACCCTGCTTGCAAACACATTGTCTTTTTCCACAGGGTTGGTCAACAACTTCACCTGGAATCGCCTGTGGACCTTCAACGACATCATCCAGCCGAACTGGCGAAAACAACTGGCGCAGTTTACGGTGGTGAGTCTCGTCGGCCTTGCGCTGAATAACCTCATCGTGCTTTCGCTCGAAGGCATCTTCGGCTCACTGCTCGGCCAACCCGATTGGGGTTACCTCCCTGCGAAAGTTATTGCCACGGGAGTGGTGGTCTTTTGGAATTATTTCGCCAATCGAATGTGGACGTTTCGGAAGTAAGGGGGACGTGGGGTGTTTTGAGCGCGCTTCGCGCGCTCAAAACACCCCACCCCCGATTTTAATAGGAGTAAAAATGGCAACAGCAACCCTGCCTTCCCAGCCTTCTCTGCTTAAGAGAAATCTCTTCTTTGGCGTTACACCGGCCATCATAATCATGATAGTGTTGATGGCGCTATCGTTTGGCGTACACATGTACAACATCGACTCGATCAACGATGCAAATTCGTATTACACCGCCGCCGTCGAATCGATGTTGAAGAACTGGAGTAACTTTTTCTTCGTGGCGGCGGAGCCCGGCGGCTCGGTCACGGTGGATAAGCCTCCGCTCGGATTGTGGATCGAAGCGGCCTTTGCGTATGTCCTCGGTGTGAGCGGCTTTAGCGTTTCGCTTCCAAATATTCTCTCCGGTGTGTTTGGGATCCCGCTTTTATATACAATGGTCAAAAAATATGCGGGCGAACTTGCGGGTATCGTCGCCGCATTCGTCATGACGTTCACGCCTGTTTTTATCGCCACCAATCGCAACAATACCATGGACGGCATGCTTGTCTTCTTTTTGTTGATGGCGGCGTGGGCGTTCATTCGGGCAACCGAAAGCGGTAAACTCCGCTGGCTTTTGCTTGGAGGGCTCATCGTCGGCCTCGGCTTCAATATCAAAATGATGCAGGCCTTTCTTCCGCTTCCCGCTTTTTACGCGCTGTATTTTTTTGGCTCGAAAGAAGGCTGGATTCGAAAAACCGTCAACCTCGGCCTTGCAACTGTTTTAATGCTCGCCGTTTCGCTTTCGTGGGCGGTCGTTGTCGATCTCACTCCCACAGACTCGCGCCCATACATTGGATCGAGCGGAAACAACACCGTCATGGGATTGATTTTCGGCCACAACGGAGCATCTCGACTCGAAGGCGGTGGTGGCCCGCAGGCACAGG
>JACPVD010000197.1 GCA_016191895.1 Chloroflexota bacterium
AAATGCTCATTTTCTACGATGACAGTCTTGTGCCCGTGAAAATCGCCTGCTCGCATGAAGACAATATTACCTGAAAAATCGTTTTCGTGAATATCAACTTTATGATTGGGGGTTACATCGAATATAATGCCGGGATGCCAACCAAACAACCCAATTCACAAATGTGCTTCATTTGCGGGCTGGAAAACCCGGTGGGGTTGCACCTGCACATCTACGAGACCGAGCCCGGCGTAGTCGAGACGGTGTACATCGCGCCGGGACATTTCCAGGGCTACCCGGGCGTCCTGCATGGCGGTATCGTCGCCGCGCTCATCGACGAGATCTCGAGCAGGGCACACATGGGCAGTGATCCGCAAAATCCGCGTTTCATGTTCACCGCCAAACTGGATGTGAAATACCGCAAAAACGTGCCGGTCGGCAGGAAACTCAAGGTCATCGGGAAGGCGGGCAAATCCAAATCGCGCTCGGCGGAGGCATGGGCGGGCATCTACGATGCGGAAACCGGCGAACTGTACGCCGAAGGCAACACGCTTTCGATCAATGTGCCGGACGAAAAACTGGACACATCCCGCCTCGAGGAACTTGGGTGGAAGGTGTATCCGGATTAACCACACCCACTCCGGCAGAAATTTCCCTGTTACGATTTTCAACCTCCCGCAACATACTACTGTGCGCATGATCTAGCACTGCGGCAGGATATACCTTGCCCGACACAGGAGGTTCCCTGACCACCCTTATGACAACACATTGCTTGGCTGTATAATACGGGTATCTCCCACGGAGGCTCCCATCATGATCACTGCCTATCACCGACCCCAGACTCTGGACGAAGCCCTGGCGCTTCTCACTCAACCGAACATCCTGCCCCTTGGAGGCGGCACGCTTCTTTCCAAGCCGACGGCTGATTCCGTTGAAGTCGCGGACTTACAAGCCCTCGGCTTGGACACCGTCAAGAAGAACGGCAACAATCTCGAACTCGGCGCGACGCTCACCCTGCAATCCCTGCTCGAATCGGAGCATTGCCCTGCCGCATTGAAGACCGCGCTCAAACTCGAAGCGCCGCTCAACATTCGCAATTCTGCAACAGTGGCAGGTACGCTCCTTGCCGCTGATGGACGTTCGACGTTCGCGAGTGTATTGCTTGCGCTAGATGCAAAGATCACAGTGAGCAGTAAACAGAAAGCAGAAGAAACGCTTAATATTGGCGATCTGCTTCCATTGCGCGATCAGGTGCGTGGAAAGCTCATCACGAAGGTTATCTTTCCGCTCAATGTGAAACTTGCCTTCGAGTACGTTTCCAAGACGCCTGCTGACAAACCCATCGTCTGCGCCGCGCTGGCTCAATGGAACTCCGGTCGCACACGACTCGCGCTGGGCGGGTATGGCAAGAGTCCCATGCTGGCAATGGACGGCACCGAAGCCGAAGGCGTGGATACCGCCGCGAAGAACGCCTACCACGAAGCCAACGATGAATGGGCATCCGCTGAATACCGCATGGATGTGGCGTCCACGCTGGCGAAGAGATGCCTGGAAGGTCTCCAGTGATGCACCGTCCCGAAGGTTCCTGTCAGGCTACTGGGTTTCTTGCCCAAACCTTCAGGACGTTGAATTCATAAACAAAATTCAAATGGATAAACTCAAACCCTACCAAAAGATCGCCTCCCGATTTCAGATCTCCGAAGAAAGCGCCAAATATTTTCTGAACCACGTGCAGAAGAGTTTCAAGGTGGAACGTCCCAATCACACCATGATCCTGGAATTCGTCGAAACACAACAGTTGGAAACCCTGCTCAAGCCATACGAGGTTGCCGAGATGATGCACGAAACCGGTGTATGGGCATATCCCTTGGGCAGCCCGCCGCCGGTCGTTGTGGACGAGGAACTGTAGGGACACCCCTTGCGGGTATCCCAGTGCGGGTGTCCCAATGCGGGTGTCCCAGTGCGGGTGTCCCAATGCGGGTATCCCAATGCGGGTGTCCCAATGCGGGTGTCCCAATGCGGGTATCCCAGTGCGGGTGTCCCAGTGCGGGTGTCCCAGTGCGGGTGTCCCAATGCGGGTGTCCCAATGCGGGTGTCCCAATGCGGGTATCCCAGTGCGGGTGTCCCAATGCGGGTATCCCAGTGCGGGTGTCCCAATGCGGGTATCCCAATGCGGGTATCCCAGTGCGGGTATCCCAGTGCG
>JACPVD010000191.1 GCA_016191895.1 Chloroflexota bacterium
GGGCCTCGGCTGGATCGGAAAAAATTCCATGCTTATCAATCCAAAAGTCGGCTCCACATTTTTTCTCGCCGAAATTCTTCTAGGCATCGACCTTTCGACAGGCTCAAGGCAGGATATCGAACCCGACGATACGCTTATCACCGACCACTGCGGCACATGCACACGCTGTCTCGATGCCTGCCCCACCCAATGCATCCTCCCAAATCGCACCCTCGACTCGCGGCGCTGCATCTCCTACCTCACCATCGAACTCAAAGACGACATCCCCGAAGACTTGCGCCCTCTCATGCAAAATTGGATTTTCGGATGCGACGTCTGTCAGCAAGTCTGCCCGTGGAATCGATTCTCCCCCCCGGCCGATTCTGCCTTCGAGCCGAAAATCCCGCTTCCTGTCCTGACCTCCGACCTGCTCCTGACACCCGTTGAGTTTAATCAACGCTTCAAACAGACTCCGATCAAACGCGCAAAGCGGCGCGGCTATCTCCGCAACCTGGCTGTTGCAATTGGAAACGCCGGAGATGAATCCGACGTCCCCATTCTGGAACAAGCCATAAAAGATGACGAACCCATGATCCGCGAACATGTAGAATGGGCGATCCAAAAACGTAACGCGGACTTCAGTCCGCATTTATTTGAGGCGGACTGAAGTCCGCGTTACGGGAAAATAACATGAACAAACTTCTTATCGCCACAAACAACAAAGGAAAAGTACAAGAACTTCAAGACCTGCTAAAAGGCCTGAATATCCAACTTGTCACCCTTGCAGATATCAACCTGAACCTCAATGTCGAAGAAGACGGCGCGACCTACGCCGAAAACGCAGCGAAAAAAGCCGTTGCCTTCGCCCGCGCCAGCGGACTGATCTCCCTCGCCGACGACTCCGGTCTCGAAGTGGACGCCCTCGATGGCGCGCCGGGCTTGTACTCTGCAAGATACTCCCCCAAGCCAAATGCAAGTGACCGCGACAGGCGCAGTCACCTTTTACAAAATCTACAAGGCAAACCACATCCGTGGAAGGCTCATTTCCATGCCACGATTGCAATTGCAACAAGCGACCACGTTCAAATTGTGGAGGGGAATTGTCACGGCGAGATCATCCCCGATGAACGCGGCAAAGGCGGCTTTGGATACGATCCCATTTTCTATATCCCCGAATTGGGTAAAACCATGGCCGAACTTGAAATGGACGAAAAAAACCGCCTCAGCCATCGGGCAAGGGCGGTAATGAATGCAATTCCCATTTTGAAGGGGATTTTTTCACCCTGACCCATCAGAGGTTTTATCCGTTTCAATCCGCGTATCCGCTACAGAGTCCGTTTTCAGCGTTCGCTTTACCCGCAAAGGAATCTTCCCGATAAACTGAGACAGCAGCTCCGCCACCTTGTCAGGTTGTTCGGCCATCGCCATGTGACCGGCGTTCTCGATCATATGAAGCGTCGAACCTTTGATCTTATCGCGCAAAAACTCGGAATATTTCACCGGCGTCATCTTGTCCTCTGTGCCGCACAGGATGAGCGTGGGCGCGGTGATTTTTTCCAACCCATTGAAAACATCGAATGTATTGCACGCAAGAAAATCGCCCAGCAAAACGGGCGGGCGGATTTCCATCATGGATTGTTTCGAAAGTTGCAATAAATTCTGCGGGGCGTTTGCGCTGAAACAATTGGAGTTGATCTCCTCCACCGCCGACTCGAATGTGTTCGGGTTTCCCGCCGTCTCCAAAATGGACGGGGCGACCCGCAGTTTTGCCCCGCTTCCCACCAACCCAAGCCCAAGTGTTTTCTTTGGATGCTTCAACGCAAGCGAAAGCGCGATCGCGCTCCCCATCGAAATGCCCACAAAAACCGCCGCGCGAATTTTCAATTCCTTCATTAACGCGGCCACATCATCCACATATTCATCGATGGACTGCCTGCCCATGCCCTCGGATTTCCCATGCCCGGGCAGGTCGAGCGCAAACACGGTCGCGCCGGGCAAACGCCGGATCTGCGGCGGCCACGATAAATGATTTCCACCCGCGCCGTGAAGCAAAATCACAGGCGGGCGTTTTTTGATTTGCTCCTCCGCTTCATGGGCGAAGTAATATATCTTTGCGGCAAATGGCATGTTTTATTTCACTCACTAAGCAGTGCATCGCATATCATCCCCGAATGGGGACCAGGCGGGTTGGCGAATCTGCTCGATTGGATTGTTCTGTTGAAGCAAGTGTGACGCGCTCTCTGCGGAACACCCATTATTTCAGGCGAAGATGATGCAGGCGATCCGCGCCTTCCTCGGTGAGCGGAATATACACCCGCACCTTTGTGCCCTTGCCCGGCGCGGAATCAAGTTGGAACAACCCGTTCACCAGCTCGGCGCGTTCGCGCAAATTGACCATGCCCAGGCTGCTGCTGGCGCGTTTATCGTAGGCTTCGGTCACGGCTTTCACGTCGAAGCCCGCGCCATTATCGGCAATTTCCAGCAGGGCAATGCCGGCCTCGACCGGGCGCAAACTTACATGGATGGTTTCCGCCGCGGCGTGTTTTCTCGCATTGTTAACCGCCTCTTCGATGATGTAGAAGATTACGCCCTGCTTGCCCATTTCCAACTGGGTGATCACGCGCTCGTCGATGCTGTGCGTGACCTTTTGGGAATACGTCTCGAGCATTTTATCGGCCATCGACTGTACTGCCGCCACCAATCCCTGCGATTCCAGGATGAGCGGGCGCAGGGTAAAGAGCATATGGCGGATCTCCTTTGTGGTGCGATGCGCCAGGTCCTCCAGTTTGACCACTTCCTCGCTTGCCATCTTGACGTCTTTTGCGATCATGCGCCGCATGATGTTGAGCCGCATGGCGATCGCCGCGACCGATTGGGTGGGGCCGTCGTGCAGATCGCGCGCCAGTTTCTTCCGCGCCTCCTCGTGGATTTCCATCATGCGTTCCTTTTCCTCCACGAGGTCCTGGTACAGCCGCGCGTTTTGAATCGCGACCACTGCCTGACGGCCAATGATATCCAGCAGGTTGCGGCGCTCTGTGGAGAAATAATTCGCGTCCGGGTGCGCAAACATCAGCACCCCGTATACATTCAAACCGCTTCGCAAGGGGAAACAATACCCGCTTGTGCAATTGCGCAGAGCAACCACTCGCCCAAGTTCGGGATCATACCCAATGTCGGTGAAAAAGACAGGCTCGCCCTCGTCCAATGCTTTTTTCAGCACGCCTTCCGTGGCGTCGAACGTGGCGCGCATGTCGGAAGCGGTAAATCGCCGCGCGGAACCAACGCGCAGTTT
This sequence comes from Chloroflexota bacterium, assembly GCA_016191895.1. GTDB lineage: Bacteria > Chloroflexota > Anaerolineae > Anaerolineales > Villigracilaceae > Villigracilis. The sequence goes on from JACPVD010000191.1 coordinate 3,272, forward strand.
GCCGCCGCTAAAGAGCATTACCACGCCCACAAGCGGATCGCGGTTCTGTTGATCGGGATCGGGGTTCAACGCCGCCGCGCTCATGTTCAACGCGGATTCGAGCACGCGCTTGTAACTCAATGTGGAGGAAAGTTCGGATGTCAATTCATAGATGGCGCGCATGCGCTCGGCCTGAATCGCACTTTTCTTTTCCTCCGCGTCCAGCCACACTTCGCGGTTTTTGCGCATTTGCAGAATCATATTCCGCCCAAGAAAACCGAACA
>JACPVD010000192.1 GCA_016191895.1 Chloroflexota bacterium
ACGCGAATTTGCCGATGGGCATTTCGGCAATGCGAGGATCATTTGCCCATTGGGAGATCAATGAAAGGGGAAATTCAGAGTAGGGGGAGGTTTTCCCGTGCAGGTGCTCTTGGCCGAAGATTTGTTCGGCGATAAAGGCGTCGCCGCGGGGGGTGGAGTGAAAACTCCCAGCCACGACCGAATCAATCGAATGGCCGGCAGGCCGCGGCGGAGTCGGGTCGAGGTTCTTCGTCCCGACTTTGACCCCGAGTGATTTCAACCGATCCGAGAGCGATGTCATGGGGGTATTTTATCCCTGTTTTCAGTGACTTTCATTTTTGAAAAAAAGTTTGACTTTTGATTTAAAAGGAATACAATTACATAAAGCGGAACAAAACCACTTGCCAGAGAGGCGCAAGCGGTTTATTTGTGGTTTTATTGCCGCCTTTAATTTTTCTGGAGTCACATCGGGTTGGAGGAAAAATGAAATCGTTTACATTCAACAGCAAGGTACTGATTGCGTTTATTTTGGTGATTTTGGTCCTGCCAGCATTACCGGTTACGCCGGCATATGCGGCGGCATGCACCTGGACCGGCACCACAAGCACATCCTGGAATGTGTCTACCAACTGGTCGTGTGGAGCCGTGCCTGTTGCAGCGGATACTGTGACCATCCCCGATGTTACGAACGATCCAATTGTTAATGCGGCCGGCGTAACTGTGGCAGGAATGACAATTGATGTCAATGGCGTGTTGACCATTGGCAATAATGCCACCGGCAGAACCGTGACCATCACCGGCAACCTTGTCAACTCCGGAACAATTCAACCCGGCGTAACAAATGCGACGCATACGCTTAACATTGGAGGCAACTTTACCAACGATGGAACTTTTTCCGCCAACCCGGCCGCATCCCGCTTAATCAATACGACATTCAACGGAACGGCAAATCAGTCCATTGCGGGGGGAAACGCAATCACATTCAATAACTTGACGATCAATAACGCCGGCAACACGATTTCATTGACCAACACCAACACCATCAGCGCAACCAATAGCCTGATCGTGACCGCTGGAACTCTTGATTTGAACGGCAAATCGATCAGCGTGGGTGATGTGCAGGGCGCAGGCAATATCACCAGCGGTGTGGCAGGCGCTGTGACTTTAACAACCGGTAGCAATAATACAAGCACAACCTTTTCCGGAACGCTTTCAAATGGCAGCGGCACGGTCTCGCTGACCAAGGACGGCGCCGGTGCGCTTACCCTTAGCGGGAATAACACCTATAGCGGCACAACCACCTTGAATGCTGGAACGCTCAATATCAATAGCGCCACTGCCATTGGATCGGGCACACTGACCATCAACGGCGGGACGATTAACAACAGCACCGGCGCGGCCATTACCCTCACAAACAACAACCCGCAAAATTGGAACGGCGATTTTACCTTTACCGGCACACGTTCATTGAATATGGGCACAGGCGCGGTCACCATGAATGCCAGCCGCATAATAACCGCCAATGCCCAAACCCTTACCATTGGAGGCATTATTGGCGATGGAGGCTCCGGGTTTGGTTTAACAAAAGCCGGCGCGGGAACGTTGACTCTTTCCAGTGCAAGCACTTATACTGGCCTGACTACAATCAACGCAGGGACGCTGGCATATGGCGTCAATGACGCGTTATCCAGCGGCGATGTCACCGTGAGCGGGGGCACGCTGAGTATTACGACATTCAGCGATACGGTGGGAACGGTCACGCTGACCAGTGGAACGATCTCCGGCACCACCGGGGTTTTGACCGGCACATCCTACGCAGTGGAAAGCGGCACGATAAGCGCGATTCTCGGCGGGCCGGGCGCCATGAACAAGACCACCGCCGGGGCCGTCACATTATCGGGCGCGAATACCTATAGCGGGGGAACCACTCTCACAGCAGGAACTCTTAATCTCAATAATAACTCGGCGCTTGGCACCGGCACGTTTACCATCAACGGCGGGACGACCATCAACAACACCAGCGGCGGAACACGCACGTTGAGCAATACGTCGATATGGGATGGCAGTTTTACTTTTACGGGTAGCAATGCGCTGAGCTTTACAGGCGGCGTTACGCTCAATGCGAATCTCACGATTACAACCAACGCAAGCACGCTTACAACTGGCGGCATCATTGGCGACGGCGCGGGCAGTTCCATAACCAAGGACGGCGCAGGAACATTGACTCTTTCCGGCGCAAACACCTTTACCGGCGGCGTTACACTGAATGCCGGCAGGCTGAATATCAATAACGCATCGGCGCTTGGCACGGGCACATTTACTGTCAACGGCGGGACGACCATCGGCAACACCAATGCGACACTTACGCTCAGCACGAACAACCCGCAAAACTGGAATGGCGACTTTACCTTTGCCGGCTCGAGCAACTTAAACCTTGGTACAGGGGCAGTCACAATGAGCGCGAATCGTCAGGTAACTATCTCGGCCAACACCCTTACCGTTGGCGGCGTCATTGGCGATGGCGGCTCAGGGTATAGCCTGGCCAAAGCCGGCGCGGGAACATTGACACTTGCCGGCGCGAATACATTCACAGGCGGTGTGACGATCAACGCGGGGACATTAAGCATCGCGACGATCAACAACGGCGGCGCGGCCGGCGGCCTTGGAGCGGCCTCCAACGCGGCGGCCAATCTCGTGCTGGGTGGGGGCACATTGGCATATACAGGAGCAACCGCATCTACAGACCGTCAAATGACGCTCTCTGCAAATTCAACCATCGATGTGGCCGGGACAGGCACAGTCATCCTGACGCACAACGGCGTCATCAGCGGCGGCGCGTCCCGCTTAACCAAAGCCGGCGCGGACGAATTGACATTAACAACGGCAAACACGTTCACGGGCGGCGTTACGCTCAGCGCCGGAACGCTGAACATCGATAACGCGCAAGCGTTGGGAACCATCGCCGGGACGTTTATCATCGTGGGCGGCACGATCGACAACACCTCCGGCGCGGCCCTCACCACGCTCGATTATCCGCAAAGTTGGACCGGGAACTTCACCTTTGCAGGCACAAACGACTTGAATTTGGGAACCGGCGCGGTAAGCATGAGCGCTAACCGCACCGTCACTGTCAGCGCGAACAACCTGACCGTCGGCGGGGTGATCAGCGGCGCATTCCGGTTAAACAAGGACGGCAATGGGACTTTGACTCTCACCGGCGTTAATACATTCTCAGGCGGCGTGATTATCAATGGGGGAATCTTGAGCGTTGCGGCAATTGGGAATGGAGGCGTGGCCGGCAACCTTGGTGCCGCCACAAACGCCGCAGCCAATCTTGACCTGAGCGGGGGCACCCTGCAATATACAGGAGCAACCGCCTCAACGGATCGTGCAATTAACCTCAGCGCAAACTCCACCATTGCTATAACAACAAATACACTCACCTTAAACGGGGCCATTGGCGAAAGCGTGGCCGCACGCACCCTGACCAAGACCGGCGCTGGCACGCTGACTCTTCCGGTGGCCAATACGTTTACAGGCGGGTTCACGCTCAGCGCCGGCACATTGAACATCAATCACGCATCTGCGCTTGGAAGCGGCGCATTTACCATCACGGGCGGGACGATTGACAACACCAGCGCCGGCACAATTGCCCTCGCCAACTCGCAAAATTGGAATGCCGACTTCACTTTTACTGGCACCCAGTCATTGACCGCAAATGGGTCGGTAACAATAAGCGCCAGCCGCGCGGTCACGATCAGCGCAAACACGCTCACCGTCAACGGCGTGGTTGGCCCCGCCAGCAACCGCAGACTGACCAAGAACGGCACGGGCACGATGACTCTTGCGGGGGCAAATATCTTCACAGGCGGCGTGACGCTCAACGCCGGAACGTTGAACATCAACAACGCCTCAGCTTTGGGAACCGCGGCTGGAACGCTTATCATTAACGGCGGCACGATCGACAATACCTCCGGCGCGGCCATTACCACAGTCAATTATCCGCAGACTTGGGGCGGCGACTTTACCTTCACCGGTTCAGATGATTTGAACCTGGGAACCGGCGCGGTTACCTTGAGCGGCGGCAGTCGTCAGGCGACGGTGAGCGCGGGCACGCTTACCGTGGGCGGAACAGTAACGCCCGGCACATTGAGTCTCACAAAGGCCGGCGCGGGCGCGTTGAGTTTCGGCGCCAACAACGTCACCTTAAGCGGACTCACCATCAGCGCGGGAACGCTGACGTCCACATCCGGCACAATGAACCTCGCTGGAGATTTCACGAACAATGGCACTTTCACTCATAACAACGGCACGGTCAACTTCAACGGGGCGGCGGCGCAAAACATCGCCGGTTCCACAGCCACGACATTCAATAATCTCACCGTCGGCGCTGCATCGGGCGTCTCGTTAAACGGTGTGGATGCAACCGTGGCAACCACACTCGCGTTGGGCGCGAATAAACT
>JACPVD010000193.1 GCA_016191895.1 Chloroflexota bacterium
GCCAGCCCACAGCGGACCTTCAGCGGTCGGGGCGGCGGCGGGAGCGATGCCGTTCAGGAACGCCTGATTGTTGGCAGGCGGCGTGAAGGTGAGGAAGGCATCGAGCGCTTCCTGGCTCACACGGCTGGGAATGTTCGCGCCGAGAGCGGAGATCTTGCCCTGGGTTTCGGCGGTGGTCAGGGACTGAACGAGCGCCCAGGCTTCTTCGGGGTGTTCGGTGTTGGCGTTGATCACATACGCGCCCCAGAACAGCCAGTTGCCCGGCGTGCCGTTGGGACCGGCGGGCAGTTCAACGACATCCCAGTTGAAGTCCACGGTGCGGACACCCGGAGTCGCCCAGCGTCCGTTCTGGAACATGGCAACCTTGCCAGCGCGGAAGCCCGGTTCGGGGTCTTCGCCGTAAGGCACAGCTACATCGTAGTCCTGATAAAGCGAGCGTTGGAAATCGAGACCGGCAAGCGATTCTTCGGTGTTGAGCGCGCAGGCGGTGCGGTCTTCATTAAAGAAGCCGCCGCCAGCAGCGTTCAACCAGACGCCGTAAGGACCCCACCAGGCGCTCGCGCCGTAACCGTAAATATCAGAGCTGAGGGCGCGGGTCGCCTGGGACACTTCGAGGAAGGCTTCCCAGTCCCATTCGCCGTTGGCAGCCAGTTCGCGGGGATCGGCAGCGCCGGCTTCAGCGATCAGGTCGAGGTTCAGGTAGAGCGCAAAAGTGGACACGTCGCGGGGCAGACCCCAGACCGCACCGGAGCCGTCGCCGGAAGCGCCGGTTTCAGGGTTGTAGGTCAGGTGGTACATGGGACCTTCGTAGAAATCGGCGGCAGTGTAGCCATCGGTCGCGGCAGCGAGGTCGGCGGCGTTGAGGATCAGTCCGCGGGAGGCGAAATCAGCCACGTCGGTTCCGGGAATCCAGAAGACATCCGGGGCGGTGCCGGCGGCAATTTCAGCGCGGAGTTGGTCCTGGTAGTTCGCGCCTTCGGAGCCGCCGGGTTCATAGGTTAATGTGATACCATCGAGTTGGGTATCGAGTTCAGTACTGATCTGGCTGTAAACGTCAATCTCTTCCTGATTGTCCGGGCGGGTGCGCCAGCGCAAGGCAACATCAGCGCTCGATGCTTCGGTGGCGGGAGCTTCAGTTGCCGCTGGGGCTTCCGTCACCGCTGGCGCTTCAGTTTCAGCGGGGGCTTCGGTGGCAGCCGGGGAACCACAGGCAGCCAGCACAAAAGAGGCGATTACCAGCAGCCCCATGATCTTCAAAAGCAAATTCTTTTTCATTTATTCTTCTCCTAGAAATTGGGCGAACAAATTGGCATACGGTTGGGTCGGGTTGGTCTTGCCTTTTGGGTATTACGAGCTCAAATCACCTCCTTTTACAGTGGACTGACGCACAACCAACTGAGCGGGTAATTTAAGAACGGTCTGCTCAACGGTATTGTTTTGAATAAGGTCGATCAACTTTCGGATGGCTTCCTGCCCGATCAGGGGCATATCCTGCCGCATGGTCGTCAGAGGCGGGTCGAAATAGGAAGACAAAGGCATATCGTCCACGCCGATGACCGAAAGCTGGTCCGGCACTTTCAAGTTGGCATCCCGCGCCGCGCGCATCACACCCATTGCCATGCGGTCATTCTGGGCAAAGACCGCCGTCGGCAGGTTTCCCTTCTTCACAAAGTCCGCCAGCGCATCGCTGCCAGAAGAAGCCGACCAATCCCCTTCAAAAACCAAAAACTGGTCGTACAAAATGCCAGTCTCTGCCAATGCAAGCTTAAAGCCCACAAGACGGTCCTGCGAACAATCCTCTTCCATCGGTCCGGTAACCAGACCGATGCGTTTATGCCCAAGCGAAATCAAATGTCGCGTGGCTTCGTATGCCACCTTCTCATCGTCCAATGAAATGGAGCAAACTTTCTCATCATGCGAACGAGCCCCCACGAACACAACCGGAAAGTTCTTTGGAATGTATTGATACCGGTCATCAGCATAGGGGTTGATGACGATCAACCCATCCACGCGGCGGTGCCCCACCAACTCATCCACCAAACCCTGAAACGCCTGCGGGTCTGAAGCAGACGAGGAAAGCACGAAATAATTAAACTGCCGGGCTTCCACTTCTGCGCCTTCAATAACACTGGCAAAGGTATAGTCTGTAAGATTGGGGGAAATAATGGCAAACGTATGGGTCGAACCGCGCGCCATCGAACGCGCGATCGCACTCGGGCGGTAGCCCAACTCCTCGATCGCCGCCTCCACCACCGCGCGGGTCTCCGGCAAAACATCCTCGCTGCCGTTGATGACGCGCGAAACGGTCTGGTGCGAAACACCCGCCTGGCGGGCAACATCACGAATGGTAGGACGGTTGATAGCCATTTGATTTAATGTGACCGGTCACGTGAACGGTAACATGAGTCTACAGAAAAATAACCCCCTTGTCAAGTAGGCAAAATCAAATGGGAGGCAGGCGAAGACGCAGTATGGCTATACGACAAACCTCGACACCTGATCTCCCGCGCCCCATGGATTTTTCTCACACAACCCGCGAAATCCAGGATGACCGAATCCGCATCGTCTACCATGGACAAAACCCCGCTTCCTCCTTAACCGCGGACTGGTCCGCCCACCCAGACTTTATCTCCCTCGAGCCGTTCCTCCCTGCCCCGCCCGCAGACGTAGACCTCGCCCGCATCAAATTTTTTAGCGCACTCTATAAAACATCCACGTACAGCCAATTTAGCGCATGGTTCGCGGGAATACCTTTTTCTGCTGGGGTATAATTCGCGGGCTTATGGAAGGATTTCTCGGCAATCAACTGCGCGGATACAAGGTTCAGACCTCGGTGTACGAAGGTCCACTCGACCTGTTATTGAGCCTGATCGAACGCGCCGAATTGGATATTACAGCCGTCTCGCTCGGATCGGTGACAGACCAATACCTCGCCCACCTGCAGGGATTGGAGCAATTGATTCCCGACGAGATTTCGGCGTTCCTGGTGATCGCCGCCAAACTGGTGCAGATCAAGTCGGAGGCGCTCCTGCCGCGCCCGCCCGAACGCGAACCCGGAGAGGAAGACCCGGGTCAGTCGCTGGTGGAGCAATTGAAGCTATACAAGCGCTACAAGGAAATTGCCGAATGGATGGAAGACAGACAGTCTGAAAACCTGCGCACTTTTCTGCGCGTCGCCCCGCCGCCCAAGGTGGAGCCAAAACTCGATCTCTCGAACCTGACGCTGGAGAAACTCCTTGGCGCGGCCGAGTCTGCGTTTGCAAAGGGAAATGACAAGAAGCCGCTGGGGACGGTCATCACCCCGCCCAAGGTGACCATCCGCGAGAAGATCGACCTGATCACGAAGACCTTGAAGAACATCCAACGCATGACCTTCAGCGGGCTGATCGCCGATAAGGCAAGCCGGGTGGAGGTGGTCGTTACGTTTCTCGCCCTGTTGGAACTGGTCAAACGCTATCGCGTGACCGCAAGGCAGGACACGCTCTTCGGAGATATCGAATTCGAACGCAGCGAGGATTGGAACGACGAGGAAGAAATCGAGATCGAGTTCGAGTAAACCGGCGTTCAATGGGCTTTATCTGAATAACCGACCCGCAGGCTGGAAAAGGAACCCCTCATGACTTTATTGCTTCTCATTCGACATGGTGAAAATGAATACGTCAAGACCGGGAAAATGGCGGGACGAATTCCCGGCGTACACCTGAATGAAAAGGGGCAGAAACAGGCTCAGGCGCTGGGTGAGGCGCTGCGCGAGACGCCGATCAAAGCCATTTACGCGAGTCCGCTCGAGAGGGCGATGGAGACTGCCGCGCCGATCGCTGAGTCGCACAAACTGGTCATCCAACAGGAAGCCGACCTGATGGATACCCATGTCGGCAAGTGGCAGGGAAAATCGTGGAAGCTGCTGGCGTTGAAAAAGGAATGGAAGATCGTGCAGAATGCGCCGTCGCGGTTTCGGTTTCCCGAGGGCGAGTCTTTTCCGGAATGTCAGCTGCGCATCGTCAATGTATTGGAACGGGCGATCAAAAAACACAACAAGCCGCAGGATATTGTGGCGGTGGTCTTTCATGCAGACCCGATCAAACTGGCGGTGGCGCATTTTATCGGAATGCCGCTCGATCACTTTCAACGGCTGGGGTGCGATACCGGCTCGCTGACCGCGATCCATGCGGGTGAAACGGGGGCGCATTTGGTGAAGATGAATTACCGCCCGCCGTTCGATTTTTTGCCGAAGAAAAAATAACATGCCGTGGATCAAGCAAATCCCGATTGAAGAGGCCACCGGCTTGTTGAAAGCCCAATTCGACTCGGCGCTCAAACGCGCCGGGCGGGTGTGGCATATCGTTCACATCATGTCGCTTAATCCGCGCGCGATGCGCGACAGCATTGGTTTTTACGCCACGATCATGATGGGCGATTCGCCGCTTTCGCGGATGCAGCGGGAAATGCTGGCGGTGGTCGTTTCGGTTGAAAATCATTGCCGCTACTGAACGCAATCTCATGCGCATGACCTCCGTGTTGAGGTCGGAAAAATCTTGGATGATGTTGAAGCGGATGCATTCGTCCATGCTGTGGCGCGGGATTGGAAAACCGCGCCTCTTGCGGATGCAGACAAGGCGCTGTGTCAATTCGCCGCCAAGCTCACCCAGTCACCGGCGGGCATGTCACCCGCTGACTTGGACGAACTCCGCAAACACGGGTTCGATGACCGCGCCATTCACGATGCGACGCAGGTCATCAGTTATTTCAATTACATCAACCGCGTTGCAGACGCTCTCGGCGTTGAGCCGGAAGATTTTATTCTGCCGTGGGGTAAATGATGGCGAAACTCAAACTGGATTTGCACGATATTTACAATAAAGGCGGCATGATCGATAAGGAGTTAAACCGCATTGTGGAGGAAGCCATCGAGCGCAAGGTTGAACTGGTGGAGATCATTCCCGGCAAGGGCAGCGGGCAATTGAAGAAGAAAGTTTTGCGGTTTCTAAATCAATCGCACATCAAGAAACTGTACCACCGCGTCGAA
>JACPVD010000021.1 GCA_016191895.1 Chloroflexota bacterium
GTCTTTACCATGCCGCACAAAGACAGGGTCGACGGCGTGGTCACTGCAACCATGCCACTCAACCTGATGGGCGTATTGATCGACGACTTCAGCCTGACGTTCGAGAACGGGCGCGCGGTCAAAATAACGGCAAAGAAGGGGGAAGCCGACCTGCGCAAACTGATCGAGACCGATGAAAACGCCTGCCGCCTGGGCGAGGCTGCCCTTGTACCCGCCAGTTCACCCATTGCCCAACGCGGGCATCTCTTCTACAACACCCTGTTCGACGAAAACGCATCCTGCCATATTGCGTTGGGGAATGCCTATCGCGACACAATGCAGGGCGGAGCCGATATGACCGAAGATGAATTCCGATCGCACGGCGGGAACAAAAGCCTGATCCACGTGGACTTTATGATCGGCTCCGCAGAAATGGACATTGACGGCATCCGCGCAGACGGCGCGCGCGAACCGGTGATGCGCAAAGGCGAATGGGCGTTTGAGGTATAGCAGTACATGGAGTCCAAAGTCTCTGACTTTGGACAAACGCGACACAACCGAAAGGCATATATGGCAACCAAAAAAACTGCGGCAAAAAAACTCGATCACCACGACATGCTTCAAGCGGAGTTCGAGTACATCTCCAACTCTGCATTTCAAGCCAATGAAGACAGGTCGCGGGTCACATCGTTTTATTTCGTCACAGTAGGCTCGCTCGTGGCCGCCATCCTGGGAACGCGGTTGGAAGAAATACAGGGAAAGGGAATCTCGCTGGCTTTTTTCGTTTTGTTCCTTGTTCTCACCGCCATGGGCTGGTTGACCCTTGCCCAGCTTGCCCGCCTGCGGGCCGCGTGGCATGAAGCGGCGGAGGCAATGAACCAGATCAAGGACTTTTACATCGACGATAATCCTGTCATTGCGGCAGCGTTCAAATGGCGCATCAAACAAATCCCGCCGATGAATAAACCTTTCAGCATCGCCAACCTGATCGCGTATGAAGTGGTCATGCTCGGAGGGCTGACTGCGGGCGCGGGAGTCTATTTCCTTATGGCCTTCATTGGGAATATCGACTGGCTTGGATGGGCGATCATCCTCGCAAGCGTTTTTGTGGGTTCCCTTGCCCAGTGGAACTGGTACAAATCCCTTTTGGTGGACAATCAATAACTGACATTCGGGACCTTCTGCGCAAAGCGAGTCAATAACATGCCCCGCGATTACGAAAACCAAGCCCCCATTGCACACCAGCGACGCCCGCACTTGATCCGCGACGACGATTGGATTCGCGCCTTCCTCCATCGCGGACTCATCGCCCGCATCGCATCCCGCTTCGACCTGCAACCGTTCATCACACCGACGACGTATTTCTACGACGAGCCAAATCGACGCATCATCTTCCACTCGAACATTGCGGGGCGCATCCGCGCGAACATCGAACGCCATCCCGAAACGTGCGTGGAAGTGAGCGAACTGGGGAAGTTTCTCCCGTCCAACGTGGCGCTGGAATTTTCCCTGCAATATCGAAGCGTGATGGTCTTCGGCAAGGCAGGCGTCATCGAAGACCCGGACGAACAGCGCGACGTTCTGCATAAATTGGTCGCCAAATATTTCGGCAAAATGCAAATCGGCAAGGACTACCGCCCCGCCACAGACAAGGAACTCCGCGCCACATCCGTCTATGAGGTCAGAATCGAATCCTGGAGCGGAAAGGAAAACTGGGACGACCGCGCCGATCAAAGCGACGAATGGCCGCCGCTAGACGAGAAGTGGTTCAACGAATCGTTTCCGTAGCCGCCCATGTTCAAGCGGCACGCTTCGCGGCACTGCCGCTTGCCTCCCGTCCAGCAGTACAACTGCTGGACGAACCTGCACTTGTTCAACCCGCAGTTGCACTGCGGGTTGGGAATAAAAGCCACAATGACCAATTCCTATCGCGTTCTATCCAGCCAACATTACGCCTACTTTGTGACATGGACGGTCGTGGATTGGCTCTATTTGTTCGACAAAGTTCCCTATCGCCAGATTATCCTTGATTCGCTCGAATACCTCCGAACACATAAACACACTCAAGTGAATGCCTTTGTTGTCATGTCAACTCACGTCCACGCTGTGTTATGGCCTGAGATCGGAATAAATTTATCCGACGTTGCGCGGGATTTCAAACGATTCACATCCCGCCAGATATCAAGAGAAGCCATCCGTCAAAACGCAAGCGAAATTCTTTCCGTTTTTGAAAAGGCAAGAAACGAAAATCGCGCGCAGGACACTTCGACATATCAGGTTTGGCAGGAAGGCTCCCACCCGGAAGCCATCTTCACGGAGAAATTCGCCAAACAAAAAATCGACTACATCCATCAAAACCCTGTAACGGCGGGGCTGGCCGCAACGGCCGATCAATGGCCTTATTCCAGCGCCCGCGCATATCTCTTGGGAAAAGAGACGTATCCGCATACGGATTTGTTGATAACCGGTTAATCCTGCTCTCGCATTGCTAATGCGCCAGCAGTGCGACTGCTGGCGGAACCAGGATTTCCCTTCTCGCGTTTCTTCGGCAGTTGCACTGCCGAAGCGTCAGCAGTGCAACTGCTGACAGAACCAGGAGTAATGTATGCCCGAAACATTTCGCACCGAAGAATTCAAGATCGAGGGAGAGCAATTACTCTCCAAAATAAACGAGTTGATTCACGAGGGAAACAACCGCCGGGTGATCATCACGGACAAGGACGGCAAGACCGTGATGGAAA
>JACPVD010000185.1 GCA_016191895.1 Chloroflexota bacterium
ACCCCAAGCCAATCCCCGGACATCTTCGCCAGCCCGTTGACCGCGCCCTGACGCGCCGTGCATTGCGGGAGCGATTCGAGGAACAGCCTCCCGTATTGTTTGGTGAGTACGCGCCTGTCCAAAATGGCGACGACGCCGCGATCCGACGCGGTGCGGATTAACCTCCCGAATCCCTGGCGGAACTTCAAAACAGATTCGGGCAGGTAATATTCATTGAACGAGTCTTCGTAAAGTTCGGAACGAGCCGAGATGATTGGGTCGGAGGGAACGCCGAAGGGAAGTTTGGTGATGACGACAACCGAAAGCGAATCCCCGGGCACATCCACGCCTTCCCAGAAGGAACGTGTGCCTAACAAAACTGCGCGGTCGGTGGATTTGAACGACTCCAGCAAAGCGTTGGGCGACGCGCCCTCTCCCTGCTCGTAAACAAATATATCCTCGCGCGCCAGCGGACCCGTTACAGCCTGCGCCGTTTTTTTCAATGCCGCATACGACGTGAACAGCACCAGCATCCGCCCGCCGGTGGCTTTGGCTGTGGAGATGATGGCGCGGTCGAGCGCCTGCTGATAGCCTTGCGCGTTGGGTTCGGGCATGTCATTTGCCACGTATAACAATGTGCTGGATTCGTAATCGAAAGGCGAGCCGAGATACAACGTATCCACTTCATCGGCGGAGAGCGTGTTGCGCAGATAACGGAATTCGCCGTGTGTGGTCAGCGTGGCCGAAGCCATCACCACGCAGGCTTTTTGATGCCACAAATGTTTTTGCACCAGCGGTCCCACGCGTAAATGCGCGGCATTGAGCGACAACCTCTCCCCACGCGGATTCACCTCCACCCAATAGATCAATTCTTTTGATGGTTTATGCATCATACCCGATGCCGCGGCTTCGGCTTCAGTCATGCGCCGCATGACCGTGCTCAATGTGCCCATGGTATCTTCCACGTTGTCGTGGCCTTCGGAGTAAAGATCGCCCAGCGCTTTATAAATTTCTTCGAGCGTTTTCAACAACAGGGACATCGTTTCGCCCACTTGACTCCACGTGATCTCCACGTCGTCCCAGCCGGGCAGGGTGCGCGTGGCGGGGACAATTCGCATCTGCCATGAATAATTGCTTTGCGGCTGTCCTTCGCGCTGAATCGCGATGAAATCTCCAAGCGCATTGAAAAATTGTTTCGATAGTTGTTCGAGTCGAAAGGCCTGATCGGTGGCGTGTTTCGCTTTTTGCTGTAACAAGCCAAAATCGGAGGGGCGCATGGTTTGGTGCGTTTCCGTCAACATTCGGCCGAGCAATCCCGCCGACGATCCGCCGAGTTCCTTCAACATCCGTTCGAGATCGCTTTGCGTCATGCGGAACGACAGGGCCGAAGTCACCGCCGATTCCATGTGATGCGCTTCGTCGATGATGACGTAATCGTGTTCGGGTAAAACCTTGCTTCCCGTGGAAACATCCGAAAGCAGGAGCGCGTGATTGACAATTAACAGGTGCGAGTTTTGCGCCGCTTGTTTTGCGCGATGAAAGGCGCACGTTCCGCTCATTCGCCCGAGACAGGTTTCGGTGGTGCAGTTGTCGTCTTCGGCGGAAAGCCTGCCCCACACTTCGCGTTCGGTCGGGCCGGTCAAATTGATTTCGTTGCGGTCGCCGCTGTCGTTATCGAGTTTCCAGACGATGATCTTCGCCAGCACGCGCATTTCCGTTCCGTTTGCGGGACCGTGCGAACGCATGAATTCGAACTTGCGCGGACAAAGATAATTGCCGCGTCCCTTCATCACCGCGGCGCGCACATCGAGGTTGAGCGCGGCCTGCAAATCGGGAATATCTTTTTTGATGAGTTGATCCTGCAAGTTGATGGTGTTGGTGGAGACGACCACCCGCGTATTGTTCTGGACTGCGAACATGGCCGCCGGCACGAGATACGCGAACGATTTGCCAACCCCGGTTCCAGCCTCGACCATGAGATGGTTCCCGTTTGAAAGGGCATTTGCCACCGCTTTGAGCATGTCCACCTGCTCTGGACGGTGTTCGTATGCCTCGAAGTACTGCGAGAACGGGCCGCCATATTCCAGCACCGACGCGACATCTTCCGGATCGAGCGGAACTGGCTCTTCGTTCTTTTCCGGGGAGGAAAAATTTTTTGTCGCTGAATCAGATTTCAGCCGAGGAGATGATGCGCGGTGAGTCGGCTTGGCTTGGATTCCATCCTTCGCGCGTTTCTGCAAGGCTTGTTCGAAGACCCAGCCCGCGTCCCAATCCACAAAATTACCGAGTTCGACGATCTCCTCCAACGTTTCAAGCGGAAGTTCTCTTGCCATGTCGAGCAGGCGGACGTAACAAGCCTGCGTGACGCGGGCATCGTCGAGGGCGCGATGCGTGGCGGGGAGGGGGATGTTCAACTGCTGGCCAAGCGAACCAAGATTGTAGCGGCTGGCCGCGGGCATCAATACCGACGCGAGTTCGTAGGTATCGATGGTTTGATGAAATTGAAACAGCCCGGCCTTGCGCAGGAAGCCGATATCGAATTTGATGTTGTGACCGAGAATGGGAGAATCGCCGACGAAAGCGGTGAGTTCATGGGAGATGTCGCGCAGGCGCGGCGCTTCGCGCACCATGCTGTTGTCGATGCCGGTCAGCCCGGTGATGAAATCGGGGATGTGTTTGCCGGGATTGATCAGCGTGGTGAATTCATTCTCGATGCGGCGGCCGTTGAAGCGAACAGCGGCGATTTCGATGATCGCGTCGCGGTCTTCTTCGAGGCCGGTGGTTTCGATGTCGATGGAGACGATGGATGTCATATTACGGAGTATCTCGTAATTGCTAATCTCAGAATTTAATTTTCACTCGTCATTTTCACAAAAAGTTTAATCATTGGTGATTCTAGAGATAGAACAAGTGTATCATGATTGTAGCGGAAGTCTGCGACTTGCGGCGCAGATCAAAGATTTGCGCTACGCTCTGTATTATCGAACAAAAGAACCAAAAACAGCCAGAGCATCAAACGAAATAATTCGACCGGGAAAAGCGTGTGGCGGGTGATGCCAATGGAATCGGCAAAGAAACTGACGACGAGCATGATGGATGCGCTTGCAATAAGCCATGCGCTCATCCATGTCCATGTGATCAGGGTGATGCTTTTTTTCCTGACCACTGCGAAACACAAGCCCATAAACAAAAGGATGTCCAGCAGAAATACAAGATGTGTATTGGGATGGATGAGATCGTTTGCGGAAATCATCGCCTTGCGAAGCGGCGTATCGTCGGAGAAAAAATAAGGCTGGATATTTTCGGAGAAGATGCCACTGAGATTGGAGGAAAATGACGTGACTGCAAATCCGGGGTGCGTCAAAAGAAATCGCGCATACGCCCGCGTGCCGTTTTCATTGAACCAATCCGTATATGAATCCGCTTCGGGGTGGGGCATTCCCAGATTTTCCATGAAATCCACCCGTGCAGGGTAGGGCAGGATGTACTCCGAAAAGACATTACCGAGCGGCATTTTCCAGCGGTCGCTTCCCGCCGCACTTTTTAGACCGATGATTATGAAGACAAATCCGGCAAGGGTCAGCGCAATAAGGTGTTTGTTTTTGCGACGATTGGGGTGGAAGAGGAACACGGCAATCGCAATGGGAAACAAAACCGCAAGGCCGTAAATGTTTGCGTCCCGGGTAAAGACCCATAAAAAGAGCGAAACGATAGTCAGTATCGTGATCGCAGTTGTATATTTTTTGCCGGCGCGGTCATCTACAAGGGTAAAACAAAACTCCACAAACAAAGCCGTGCTGACGGCGAACAGCGAAAAGGTCAGAGACTCGGAGCCGAGGACGCTGTCCCAGTCCGCGATGGCAGGGGTGAACCCAAACGCGGGAATTAAAACAACGCAAAGTATTTTTTCGAACGCGCCGCGCAATCTCCCGCCGACGGTCAACGCGAGAATGCTCCATGCAAAGATGGAAAATACGTTTTGAAAGATGACAATTTTATTGAAGCACGGTTGCGCCGCCCGCTCGATCTCCATCCCCAGCGCGGGGTGACTGACCGCCTGAAGTTTGCAGTCCTGCACGTCCGCCAGATGATAGATCAGGTTGGTGGTGAACAGGCGGCTTCGGGTGAACATGTCGCTTGCGAATATGGGCATCGCCGCTTCGTGGATGTAACTTGGCGTGTCGGCATTTCCCACCGACAGGGTGAATCTCCCATACGCCCTCAAGCGCAGGAAGATCATCCCGGCGAGGATGAGAATGATGAAGATGTTCAGCCCATATTTTTTGGCAATGGACATTGAACCCGCCCTATCTGATCATGGCGGTAGAGCCGACTTCAGTCGGCTTTGTAGCGCGAAGCGTAGCCCGACGGTTCACCGTCGGGCGGGGATAGGGCGGAGAATCGTTTCCTGAAACGGGAAACAGCGCGGGAGAATTCATCGCTGTCACGACGCAAACAAATCCGTCAGGTTTTTGATCTGCTCGGCAGATAGGACTCGATTCTTTCCGCCCTGCCGCAAGAACTCCTTGAGTTGCTTTAACTTCATCGCAGGG
>JACPVD010000186.1 GCA_016191895.1 Chloroflexota bacterium
ATCTTCCAAAATTTCCTGGACAGCGCTTCCCTTTGCCAGCAGTTCCAGAATCATTTCCACAGAAATACGCAAGCCGCGAATGACGGGTTTGCCGCGCAAAACCTGGGAGTTAAAAGTAATGCGCTGCAACAAGTTTTCCATGCTACTCATCCTTCCAAAATACTCATAAACGCGATTATAACGCACCCAAATGGGAGACGGAGATCGGGGACGGATGACGGATCGGTCTCCCGTCCCTCATCCCCTACACCGTATCCATAAAGGTCTGCTCGACGCGGTTGAAGATGACCGCCCCGATAAAAACAACGACCACCATGAACCCAAAACTATACAGCAGGTGACCGGTATCCACTGTCCCCGCGCCGAGGTAGGCGAAGCGGAAGGCCTCCACGATGGGCGTCATCGGGTTGGCCAGGATGATCCATTGATATTGTTCCGGGATGGAAGAGACCGGGTAGATGACCGGGGTGGCGTACATCAGCAATTGCACGCCGAAGGTCACGAGGAAGCGCAAGTCGCGATACTTGGTGGTCAGCGAGGAGATGATGATGCCGAAGCCGAGCCCCAGTCCCGCCATCATGAGAATCAGCAGGGGAGAAAGCGCGACCCACGGCCAGTTGACCTGGATGTCCGTGCCGCGCAGGAGGAAGTAAACCACAAAGGCCAGGAAGAGCAAAAACTGGATCAGAAACGTGATCAGGTTCGAGATCAGGATCGAAACCGGCACGGCCATGCGCGGAAAGTACACCTTGCCGAACAGGTTGGCGTTTTGCACAAAGGTATTGGAAGTCTTGTTCAGGCATTCGGCGAAGTAGGACCAGACCACCGTGCCGGACATGTAGAACAAAAATTGCGGCAGGCCGTCCGTGGGAAGCGAGGCGATATTCCCGAAGATGACCGTAAACGTGATGGTCGTCAGCAACGGCTGGATCAAATACCACAGCGGCCCGAGGATGGTCTGCTTGTAGACCGCCACGAAGTCGCGCCGCACGAAGAGCATCACCAGGTCCTTGTAACGCCACAACTCGCCGAGGCGCAGGTCGAAGAGACTGCGCTGGGGCTGGATGACCATATCCCAGTTTTCATCTTGCATGTTTTTTATATCAACGGCCATGTGGATATTTTTTCCAAGCATCCGCCCTTCCGACATGAACTCATGTCAGGGCGTTATGTGTTTACAAACAGTGTCCCGTTAATGCAATTGCATTAGCGGGACACTGTTATTGTCGCCATTCAAAAAGCCGCAGGCTTGAAAACTCTCATTATCGATTGAAAACAAAACGACAGTCATCAATAAAATAAATCAAAACCTGACGGCGATTTGCAAAATCTTCCGGCGTTTTGCAATCCCGCTCGACGCCAAATATACCATATCGCGGTACGTACCGCAAACTTCAGTTTGCGCCGGGCGCAGGCAAGATAAATCTTGCCGTACCGGGCAGAATCTTCGCGATTGGCGCTGTGTTATTTTTAATATGCCCCGCCGGTATAGAGCGCCGGGTCGGTGGGAGTTTTGCCGGTGCGGTCATGGATGTAGACCCAATCGCCTTCGACAGCCCAATTGAACAGCCAGTGCGAATCGCCGACGGATAGATTGATGCATCCGTGTGATTGGGGGTAACCGAAGCGTGTGCGCCAGTAGGCTCCGTGTAATGCGCGCGCGCCGTCGAAGTACATCGTCCAGGGGACGTTATCGAGATAATAGAAATCGGTCATGTCGTTGTTGCGCATGGTCTCGGTCTCTTTTTTCTGGAAGATCTGGAAGAGGCCGGGTCGCGTCCAGAAGGGTTCAAGTCCGCTGGCGATGACGGTGGCAAAGATAAGGCGGTTGTTTTCGTACACGGCGAGGGTTTGTTCGGCGAGATCGACATCGATCCAACGGTTGACGGCGGCTCCTTGTGGGGGAGTGGTGTTGATGACAACACGCGCCACCTTGCGTCCCTCCACCCATTCGTTTGCGCCGATCATGTACCATTCCTCGTTATCTGCAACTTGCACATCATAGATGGACACAGTTTGAAAAGGTTGAATCTGCCGGCCGGTTGCGCCGGCGTTATAGCCCGGTGCGTTCACAACAGGAATCAACTCGAATGCCCAGCCGAAGGATGTGCGCGGCGTGGATGAAAAGACCAGTCCTTGAAACGCGGAGATTTCTCCCACCCGCGCTCCTTTGCCGGGAATCCAACCGCCGTTTTGCATGAGATAATACACGCCGCCTTGATCCACGCGGTCGATGTAGGAGACGTAGACAAAGCCCGGCGGGAATTGCTGCGAGCCGGGTCCTTTTTCACCGGGCGCGCCATAGACGGGAACGGTATCGTCGTCGAGGTGGAAATATTTATAGGGTAGCAGAGTCAGGCCCGGGTCCGGTTTGGATGCGGGAAGAGGTCGCGGGGGATAGGTAATTCCGATTCGGGCCAGTTCGGTCAAACGGACGGATGGGCCGATGGGCAGGCAGTCGCCGGGCTCTGAAAGATACACACCGGGTTCGCAAACGATCGCTCCGCTTGCCGGTTCGGCTGGAAATGTTCCCTGCGCATGCGCAGCGTGGGGCGTCAGTGAAAAAATATAGAGAATGAAAAGGAGCGGTGCGATTCGATTCATGGCGGCGAATTATAGCATGCGGAAGTTTGCTGTTTTGAAAGCCGGAATATCCGAACTTGACACAATGAAAGCCCTGTTCTAAAATTGCAATATCCTTGTAATTCCAAAGAAATCCCTGTTCCAACGGAAATGTTTGCATCCCAATAGGAGGGCTGGTTGTCCAAGAATCGTTCGCAACAAATGGTGGATCGCCTTCGCGAGTTACAGGCGTCCTCTCCCGATATCGAAGCATCCGCAGTGGTCAGCGTTGATGGTTTGAGTATTGCATCCGCGCTTCCGCAGGGAGTGGAAGAGGATCGCGTCTCGGCCATGTCGGCGGCAATGCTTTCGCTGGGGGAGCGCATTGCAAGCGAATTGGGGCGCGGCTCTCTCGAGCAGGTGTACATCAAAGGCGTGAAAGGGTATGTGGTTTTGATGTCGGTCGGTAACGACGCTGTGCTTACCGCGCTGGCACGCGAACAGGCCAAACTTGGCCTGATCTTCCTCGATATGCGTCGCGCCACCGAAGATCTGGCGAAGTTAATCTAGCGGAGTTATTATGGCCCCACTTCAAAAAGCTGGTTTGTTTTACCCCAATAAATTCGGCCTGATCACCCTCAAGTCTTTGGAAGAGGTCATGGGCAAGAATGGTTTGAACGCCATTCTAAACCTGGGTGGATTGAATCACTACATCGAAAATTACCCTCCCGATAATCTCGATAAAGGCTTCGACTTTGCGGAGCTTTCCGCCATCGGTTCGGCTCTCGAGGAAATGTACGGACCTCGCGGCGGGCGCGGCCTTGCCTTGCGGGCGGGACGCGCGACGTTTTCCGATGCCCTGCGGAATTTTGGCGCCTTGGCCGGCGCGGCGGATCTGGCCTTTGTCGTCCTTCCGCTTCAATCCAAGCTGAGAATTGGCCTGCCGGCCTTTGCCAAGATCTTCACCCAACTAAGCGACCAGCAAACCACCGTCGAAGAAAAGGATACGGAATGGATCTGGACGATCCACAAGTGCCCATGCTGTTGGGGACGCACCGGCGCCGACAAGCCCGTGTGCTTCATCTCCACCGGTTTGTTGCAGGAAAGCCTGAAATGGGTTTCCGGCGGCAATGAGTTCCGCGTGAACGAATCCAAGTGCGTTGCCATTGGCGACAGCGTTTGTGAATTCATCGTGCAAAAAGAACCGATTTCTTAAAAGCCATTCAACATCTCCCTATCATACATTTGCACCGCGAAGCCCGCAAAGAACACAAAGAAATCTTTTTTTACTTCGCGACCTTGGCGTACTTGGCGGTAAATGATCTCTCACCATCATAGTCAAAACGAAGGCCCGGCATGACGGACATAAAGTCGAAAATACTCATCGTTGAAGACGACCTTGACGTGGCTGAAATGCTGAACGCCTATTTCCGCGTTCAGGGCTACGACGTGTTCACCGTCAACTGGGGGGAGGATGGCGTGCGGCAATGCCAGACGATTCATCCCGACCTGGTCATTCTGGATATCCGCCTGCCCGACATCGACGGCTACGAAGTGGCGCGCCGCTTGCGAAGCGACCGCCGCACCGCCGAAGTGCCGATCATCTTCCTCACCGAAAAACGCGACCGCCAGGATCGTTTGCAGGGCCTCGAACTCGGCGCGGACGATTACATCACCAAGCCGTTCGATGTGCAGGAACTGCGCCTGCGTGTGCGCAACTCGCTGAAACGAGTCAGCCAGGGATCGCTGACCAACCCGGTCACCGGCCTGCCCGAAGGCGCGTTGGTGGATGAAAAACTTTCCGAAATCATCGGTAAGGACGGTATCGCTGCGTTGTTCGTCGCAATCGAAAACATGGATCACTTCCGCGAATCCTACGGCTTTGTCGCATCGGACGATGTGCTTCGCGCGATCAGCCTGATGGTGGTAAACACCATGCGCGAGATCAGCCGCCCGGAAGACTTTCTCGGCCATGTGAGCGGCACCGATTTCATTCTTATTGTTCCGCCTTCGAACCTGTCGATATTGAGCGAAAAACTTCGCGCCCGACTCGACCAGTCGATGGAATACTTCTACCCGATCAAAGATCGCGAACAAATGACGAGCAACCGTCACCGGCTTGGCGCGAAACTGGCGGAGATCACGTTCAATAAAGGCCAGTATTCCGATATCAACCAGCTCAAATCGGAATTCATTCGGCTGAAAAAGTAGGGTATTTGCGGATCACGATCGTCACCCCCACCTATAACGAAGCGGAGAACCTGCCCAAACTGGTCTCCGCTTTATTTTCGCTCCCGCTCGATATTCACCTGCTCGTAGTGGACGATAACAGTCCCGACGGCACCGGGGTAATTGCGGACGAACTGGCTGCCGCAAATCCCGGCCGCATCGAGGTGTTGCACCGCCCCGGCAAAATGGGATTGCGCTCCGCGTACCTGAACGGCTTTCAAAAAGTATTGGAACGCGGCGCAGACGCCGTTGTGCAAATGGACGCCGACTTTTCGCACGATCCGTCTGCGCTGGTGGAGATGGCGAAACTGCTCGAGACGCATGACGTTGTGCTGGGTTCCCGGTATGTGAAAGGCGGCTCGGTGGATGAACGCTGGCCTTTCTGGCGCAAGGGGCTTTCGGCTTTCGGCAATTTTTACGCGCGGACACTCCTCGGCCTGCCGCTTCGCGACGTCACCACCGGGTATCGAATGTGGCGGCGCGAAACTTTGGGACAAATCCCCTTCGAGCGTATTCAATCCAGCGGATATGTTTTCCTTGTCGAGATGGCTTATCTCGCGCACTGCCTTGAATTCAAGATCGGCGAATCGCCCATTTACTTTGCCGACCGCCGCTGGGGCAAATCGAAGATGTCTTTCAAAATACAAATCGAAGCGGCCTTTCGCATCTGGCAGGTGTTATGGCATTACCGCGATCTAAGAAAGACGGGCCGCGCCGCAAGGCTATAGCATTGTCCTTCGGTAACTGCGCCAATTGCAAAGATTTTTCAGCGCGATACGCTTTGCGATGACGCCTTTGGCTGCGGAATGAATTCCGCGTTACAACGCCCTACCCAAATCCATGAGTCTCTGATAATATACCGCCCGCACGCCGAACCATTGAATCTCAAACCCTCGGCCTTTTCCCGGCGGGGGTTTTTGTGTGTAAATGTATCTTCTCGATAAATTGGGGTGTGGGATGTTTTGGGCGCGCGAAACGCGCCCAAAACATCCCGCTTCCCCTCTTCTTTTTGAAAGGATACCCATTGATTGAGGATAAAATGAAAATCGAACGAACCGACTTACGAAACATCGCCATTATCGCGCACGTCGACCACGGCAAGACCACCCTTGTGGACGGCCTGCTGGGCCAGTCGCATACCTTCCGCGAGAACCAGCATGTGGAAGAGCGCGTGATGGATTCCAACGACCTCGAACGCGAGCGCGGCATTACCATCCTCGCCAAGAACACCGCCATCTCATTGGTCGACCCGGCTACAAAGCAAACGGTCAAGATCAATATCGTCGATACGCCCGGCCACGCCGATTTTGGCGGCGAAGTGGAACGCGTGATGAACATGGTCGATGGCGTGCTGTTACTCGTGGATGCCGCCGAAGGTCCCATGCCGCAAACCCGTTTTGTGTTGAAGAAGGCGCTCGAACTCGGTCACAAGGCGGTGGTGGTTGTCAATAAAGTGGACCGCAAAGACGCGGAACCTTCCCGCGTGCTCAACGAGACGTTTGACCTTTTTATCGAACTCGGCGCGACGGAGGAACAGGCGGAGTTCCCCGTTGTGTATGCCCAGGCCACAGCCGGCAAAGCGGGTCTCACCCCTGACCTCGGGCCTGATCTGCAACCCCTGTTCGACGTCATCCTCAAGCATATCCCCGCTCCCAACGTGGACGTGGACGCTCCCCTGCAAATGCTTATCACCATGCTCGGCTACGACGATTATCGCGGCGTGACCGCCATTGGCCGTGTCTTCGCTGGTACGATCAAAGCCGGGCAAAAACTGGCGCGGATGAAATTGGATGGATCGGTCCTGCCCGAAAGCGTGCGCTATCTTTACACATTCAAAGGCTTGAAGAAAGTCGAGATCGACGAAGTGAAAGCCGGCGACATCATTTCGCTTGCCGGCCTCGAGGGCATTGCCATCGGCGAAACCCTGGCCGACCCGGCCAGCCCCGTCGCGCTGCCGACGATCAAAGTGGAGGAACCAACCGTCCGTATGACGTTTGGCGTGAATACATCGCCATTCACCGGCCGGGAAGGCACATGGAGCACATCCCGTAAATTGCGCGAACGCTTATACGACGAACTTCGCACCAATGTATCCCTGCGCGTGGAAGACACCGAATCGGCTGAAAACTTTTTGGTCTCCGGGCGCGGCGAGTTGCATTTGGGAATTCTCATCGAAACCATGCGCCGCGAGGGATATGAATTCCAGGTCTCTCGGCCTGAAGTGATCTATCACAAAGCGGACGACGGCGTGTTGCTGGAGCCTTATGAAGAAGTGCATGTGGAGACCAGCAACGAAACCGTCGGGGTGGTGGTGGAAATGCTTGGGAGCCGAAGAGGCCAGATGATGGAGATGCAGGATGCGGGTCAGGGAATGACGCGCATTGTGTATGTCGTCCCAACCCGCGGCCTGCTTGGATTCCGTTATCAATTCCTTACGTCCACGCGCGGCGAGGGAGTCATGCACACGATCTTCAACGGGTACGATGAATTGGCCGGCCCGATTTCATCCCGCACAAAAGGTTCGATTGTCGCGTGGGAAGCGGGGACGACAACCGCCTATGCGTTGAAGGCCGCCGAAGAGCGCGGACAATTATTCCTCGGCCCCGGCGTGGACGTGTACGAAGGCATGGTGGTGGGCGAGAACGCGCGCGGCGGCGATTTGGCGGTGAACGTGTGCAAGAAAAAACACCTGACCAATATGCGGGCATCCGGCGGAGATATGGAAATCCGCCTCACGCCGCCCCGACAGATGTCTCTCGACGAAGCGATCGAATATCTCTCCGACGACGAATTGCTCGAAGTCACCCCCGAAAATTACCGTATCCGCAAGCGCATCCTCTCGACGGATGAGCGCGGCAAACAGACCAAGAAGGCAAAAGAACAATTGGGAGAACTGTAAACGGAGCCCAACCGCTTATGGGCAGGTGATCTTGACTGGGGAACTATCCGTCTCGCCTGCCGTGTTATAGGCGCGGATGATGTACTCCACGCTCTGGCCCGGTGTCAGGTCAATGGTCTCGCCAAAAAAAGTCGAATCGACGGGAAGTTCAGCGACGACTTCTCCGTTTCGGAGAATCTTGTACCCGGTTTCGTTGTCGGCTTTATCGTTCCACGAGATGGTGATGTCGGCTTTGCCGGGGAAATAGCAGTAAAACGTCCAGCCGTTTTCTTTTGCAAGAGTGGGTTGCTCAGGAGCGCCTCCCAGCGGCGTGGGCGGCGCGGTGACGGTGGGAATGGCCGAAAAACTACCGGAGGGAGTTGTAAACTCTCCAGACAACCAGCATTCGCCATCTTTGGTGGAGACCACCCAATAGTTTGGCGGGAAGAATCCGACGATCTTTACAGGGTCTGTGGGAAGGATTTGTGTGACGCGTTCGTAGTTTTTACCGGGGCCGCTTCTGCAATTGGTCACATCCCCGACGCTTGCCATCGGCTGGGTAAATGTCGGTGTAGCCGGGGCGGTCGTTGCGGTTCCGATGTTCCGTGTTGGGCTGGCAAGCGGCGTGGCCGCAGATTCAGCGTCGAGCACCGCTTGTACGGTCAACGCCGCAGAGGTTGACATTTCCACATCAGAAGATCCGCCGGCAGAAAAGGGGATATTGCAGGATATAAGGACCGCCATCGCCACTGTGACCGGCCACATAATTTCCCATTTGTTTTTCATTTTCTCAAGTTCCTTAGTAAGAAGTGGAGTCGAAAGTCTCTGACTTTCGACGGATCGATAGACTTGGCTATCTCCTACGCGATCTTCTTATGCGCCCTGCCGCCGATGCGGAAAAATTGCACCCTTCCCTTTTCATCGCGGATGAAATCGCCGAGCGCGTCTTTCATGGGCTCGTCCAGCCCGATGGTCTGGTCTTTGGCGTGGAAGGCCATGCGCATGGGAGGCGCAGCCGGGCCGGGCGGAGTGTCCGGCGTGGGGAATCCGCCAAGCGGAATGTGATGATAGACGAGATAGCCATTTTTGACTTTCAAATCGAACGCTTCGATTCCGATGCGATACGACCCGGCGTATTCCTTCAACCCGCCGGCGGGCGCTTTCATCGGCTTTGGCATGGACGCTCCAACGCCGAAATAAGTTTCCAATGCGAGGCTGATGATGTTGTTATTGAGAACCCCGCCACTGTCGCTGTTGGTGAGAATGGCGATCGCAAAATCTTTTTCGGGGATGAAGAGAAACGCAGCCTGTTGACCGTGAGTCGCGCCGCCGTGACTGTAGCGTGTGAGCGGCCCCGCCTTGTTGATGAACCAGGTGATGCCCATCTTGCCGCGTCCGCCGGCGTCGGCCTGTGGAACTCTCATCGCTTCCAGTGTTTTGCGTTTGACGATTCGATCCCCATTTCCCATGTGGAAGCGGGCGTACGCCAGTAAATCCCTCACAGTACTGACCAGCCCGCCGACCCCGTTGCCGGCGCGTCCGATCGCCCAGGGACGGGCGACAAGAACTTTTTTATTTTTTTCGTAATGTCCGCTGGCAAAGCGATGCGTGATGAGAATATCGTCGGGATAGAAGAAACTCATCCCCAGGCCAAGCGGATCGAGCAAAATTTCCTGCACGGCTTTCTCGTAATTTTTTCCCGTCACCACTTCGATCAGGCGCGAAGCGATGTTGAATCCCGCGTTATTATACGACCAGATTTTTCCAAGCGGCATCACTTGTTCGAGTTTCGCTATGTTCTTCACCATCTTCGCGAGCGCGTCGTCGCCGTTGCCGAAATCGTTGAAGTAATCTCCCACCCAGCCGCCGGTGTGGGTGAGCAGGTGGCGCGTGGCGACCTGTTTTGCCACGCTTGCATCGCGTAACTTAAAATCCTTGAGATACCTGCGCACCGGCGCATCGAGATCGACCTTTCCCTGCTCGGCAAGTTTCATCAGGACGGTTCCGGTGAACGTCTTGCTGATCGAGCCGACTTGAAAGAGCGTATCCGCCGTGACGGGGAGCGGATTCTCGACACTGGTGACGCCAAACCCGACGGCTTGTTCGCGTCCCCGGTGCCAAACCCCGATCGATGCACCGGGAATGGACAGTCGTTTCATCTCAGCAACGATTTTGTTCGCGATCTTCTTGAATTTTTGGTCTTTGATCTTTGGGGCGGATGGTTTCATGGGAATTCCGAGGGTAGATGTTGATGCGGCAGTTCGACTGCCGCATCAATGCAATTTTTGAATACTATTCCCCGTCGCCTTCGAGCCAGGTACTCATGTATTCCGTCTTTTCCATTTCGAGCGCCTGTTTTGTGAGATGCAATGGATGGAAGGTGTCGACCATGACGGCAAGTTCCTTTGTTTCGGCTTTGCCGATGCTGGCTTCGGTCATGCCGGGTTGCGGGCCGTGAGGCAGGCCGAATGGATGCAGGCTGATGTCGCTGCGATCGATGCCTTTGCGGCTCATGAAGTTGCCTTCGGCGTAATACAACACTTCATCCGATTGGATGTTGGAATGATTGTACGGCGCGGGGATTCCTTCCGGATGGTAATCGAACAGCCTTGGAACAAAGGAACACACCACAAAATTGTGCGCGTCGAAGGTTTGATGGATCGGCGGCGGCATGTGGATTCTGCCGGTGATGGGTTCAAAGTCTTCAATGTTGAAGATCCAGGGATAGAGATAACCGTCCCAGCCGACCACATCGAAGGGGTGATAATCGAGGATGTGGCGCGATAAGCGGTCGCGCACTTTCACGCGCACTTCGAAATCGCCGCGTTCGGTGTGTGTTTTCAATTTTTCCGGCACGCGGATGTCGCGTTCGCAGTAGGGGGCGTGTTCCAGCAGTTGGCCGTAATTGTTGCGATAGCGTTTGGGCGGCTCGATCTGGCTTGGGTTTTCGATGGTAAAAAACTTGCATTCTTCGTTCACTTCCATTTGCCATGTGACGCCGAAGGGAATCACGATGTAATCGCCTTTGCGGAAGGGCAGGTTTCCGAAGACGCTTTTGAGCGTTCCGCTTCCATCATGAACCCACCAGGTTTCGTAGGCCTGCGAGTTGCGGTAGAAATAGTCCATGCTGCCCGATGTGCGCGAGACGCCGAGGATGACGTCGTTGTTTCCGAGCAGGGGGATTCTCGCGGAAACAGGATCAGGCCCGGGCGGAGTCTGAGCCGTTTTGAAGGCGCGGTGGCGGATGGGGCCGTAGTCCACGTATTCGGGTTTCGCGCTTCCGAGGTCTTCCGTCATTTTTACACGGGGCGGAAGGAAGTGATGATAAAGGATGGATTGAATGGATGAGAAGCCTTCCAACCCCATTAATTCTTCGCGATATAGTTTTCCATTGGTTTTTTTGAATTGAACGTGTCGTTTGTGCGGGATGTCGCCGAGTTTATGATAAAAGGGCATTTGATCTCCTTGCGTATCTACACCAGGATGATGTAGGTGTTTGGTCCCTTGAGTTTGGATTGTTTCAACGCCTCGTCCGCATTTTGGAAGAGCGTCGGACCGGATATGCCCGCGCCGCCGCCGT
The DNA here is from genome assembly GCA_016191895.1 of Chloroflexota bacterium. Taxonomy (GTDB): domain Bacteria; phylum Chloroflexota; class Anaerolineae; order Anaerolineales; family Villigracilaceae; genus Villigracilis. The sequence goes on from JACPVD010000186.1 coordinate 11,250, forward strand.
GCGAAGTTGCGCCGATTTGAAGCGTAAACGCAAGAGCGCTGTCGGCAATGTCGATCTTGTTCTTGAAAACAGAGAGAAGCCGTTCGCAAACGATGCGGGCGACATTTTCGTCTGACGCGGGAAGCAGGATGTGATAGATGTTTTTTTCCTTTGCCGAAATGTCCACCGAGCGCAGGTGTGAATTCAATGCGGCGATAAATACAGATGCGGCATTTGCAAGCAGCGCGCTGTCGATGGCGGTGGGAGTCATTTCGATCTTCAACAAGGTCAGGGGCGATGGGTAGCGACGGGATCGCGTGACCTCATAATCGAAAAGGACGTTGAATACATCGATGCTGTAAATGTCGTCGCTGTGTTGAATCTGCGGTCTCATGTTTTCCTCCGTTGCTTGAAATGGGTGTTGCTATTTAATGACGATGGATTGAATCAGTGCGTCCAGGGAACCCAGGGATGGCGTGAACACATCTGGCGCAGTTTGGCCCAGCCGATTCACGATCGCTTCATAGTATGCCTTGTCCGGAGACTCTCCGTTGAATGGAATGCCATCCGCCGGCAGGGATGTTTGCGGAATGTTACTGTCGGCGGCAAGGAAGGGCGCATTAACCGGCAGGATCGCAAGGATGTAATATTTACCGTCGCCGGTCAGTCCCTGGAACTGATAGAACAAGTCGTTGTTGTTCGCCGGCGCAGTGTATTGGGCATATTGTGTGAGAAAACGGACGCCGTTCCCATTTTGGAACGGGATCGTTTGCATATTGGATGCGAATACCATCCCGGCATTGAGTTCGGTAATTCCGGGCAGCGCGTCCCTGGTCAGCGGGGCGGATGGGTTTATGAGAATATTTCTCAATGCCTGGATGTTGCGTGATGCGGCCTCGTTGATGGATTCGTATTCAGGGGCCGGGTAAACGAGAATATAGGCCTCGAAGAATTTTCCTTGAAGTGGATAGCCTGTGAGGGTAAATTTGGAATGCGCCGGCGCGGATACGGCGACGGGGCCGTCTGTGACCAGTAATTCCGCAACCGACTCGACATTTGCCGAGTCGCCGAGCCCGGCGGGAATCACAAACTGAATGGAATTTGCCGAGATTGTGATTCCGCTGTTTTGCGTTGACGGCGTTACAGTGGCGGGAGGGACGGCGGCGGTTAGCGCGGAAAGCGTCGATGCAACGATCGTCTCCACGCTGCCGGGCTGGGCAGGAGCGCCACATGCGGCCAGGAGGAGGCAAATTGTTGCCGCTATGAAAATTTTCTTCATATTGATTCTCTCGAGTGTTCCGCGTTACAGGTTGCCGCGACGTTGTTGTTCCAATTCCAGCGACTCGAACAAGGCCTTGAAGTTGCCCTTTCCGAATCCCTGCGCGCCGTGCCGCTGGATGATTTCGATGAACATCGTCGGTCGA
>JACPVD010000203.1 GCA_016191895.1 Chloroflexota bacterium
CAAAGGCAAGCGCTTCGAGAATATTTTCTCAAGCGCTTGCTGTGTGTGACTTGTTTTTTTACTATCAATGAAGCGATTATACGCGCGCAGGGGGGATGAGTCAAGGATTTTGACTCGCGCCTCCCTCTCCGCCGACGGCTGATTCTGCTTGCGTAGGGCGCGTTCTCTTACGCGCCTGTCGACGTTAGAGAACGTCGACTACTCATGTCAGATCATGTCGGCGTGACGGTTGGGGTTTCAGTGGGTATCTCGGTCGGCGCTTCGGTTGGCGTTTCGGTTGGAGACTCTGTCGGTGTGGGGGTGCTGGTTGGCAGAATCGTGATGATCGTGATAAATGGCGTGGAAGTAGGAGTCGGTGTGGAGGTTGGGATGGGAGTAAGGCTTGGGATGGTGGGAACGGGAGTCGTCGTCGGCGTGAGGGGAATCTCCGTTGGAGCCGGCAGGTTGAGGTTAAGGATGACGCGCTTTTCCACTTCCGTGCGCTTGCCGAAGAGAGTCAAACGTAAGGTGATCAGTCCGTTTTGCAGGTCCGTCGCATCCCAGGTGTAGAGCGTTCCATTTCGTACGGGAGTATTGCTCTCGATAACCAAATGCCACGCAGAGGGATCGGCGCCGAGGCCGAGATCGAGAACCCAGCGTTCGATTCCATCCTCGGCGTCGGCGGAACCTTTGATGTCGAATGGCAGCGACGTGATGGACTGCCCATCGTTGAGTTTGAATTCAAGGATGGGTTGCGGATCGTCAGCGTTACATTCGCGTTCGGGCGCATACTGCACATTAAGAGGCAGGTCGTGATTTTCGAGCCAGTTGCGGCCGGGATTCGTGCCAAGCCAGTCACGCGCCCACTTATCGTTGACATTGAATACGATGGCCTCTTCCTTCGGGCCTTCGCATGCGTCGGAAGATTGCAAGCCGGTCCACAAATCGATCTTGATTCGGCGGGCGAGATCCTGGCCGGATTTCAGCGGAGGCTGGTCGGATGCAAAAACTTCCGTGTACTGCGAGTCGCACATGTTACCGGGCTCGGTACCGGAAAGCCTGCATACGATCACATCCACAACCCCTGGTGGACGATTGAACGGGGTTGGCGCGCCGCTGGTGAGATAGGGGACGGCATATTCCATGAAATTGCGCCAGATGGGAGCCGCGCCACTCAAACCTGTTGAATTGATCATGGGAGTGTAATCTGCGTTGCCGATCCATACGCCGGTGACGAGGTCGGGAGTGTAACCGATCGTCCAATTGTCGCGGATGTCGTTGGTGGTGCCGGTTTTTGCGGCAACCGGGAAGGATAAATTCAACAACGAGTTGGGGCCGAACATCAGCGAGCGGGATTCGTTATCGGAAAGGATCGAAGAGATGAGATATGCATGTTCCGCGCGAATGACCTGCTCCCCTTCCTGCGGCTTGTATTCGTATACGACGTTGCCGGCATAATCGGTGATCTTCAATATCGAAACGGGAGGCATGCGCCGCCCGCCATTTGCGAAGACGGAATAGGCGGAGGTCATATCGATCAGGCTCACGTCGCCGCCGCCGAGTGTGAGAGAGAGGCCGTAGTCGTTGCGTGTGAGCGAGGTAATGCCGAGCCGTTCCGCCATGCCAATCAGACCATCTTTTTGCGGCGTGGCGGGGTCATCATAAATGCCAACGAATTCCAACGCCTTGACCGCCGGGATATTAAACGAATTGGAAAGCGCGATTCGCATGGTCATTGCGCCGTGAAATTTGCCGTCGTAGTTGCGCGGCTCATACGGCGGATTCGCGCCATCGGGGAATTGTGTGGGCACGTCCCAGATCAACGTGGAGGGAGTCCAGCCTTTTTCGAATGCGGCAACGTAGGTAAACGGTTTGATGGACGAACCCGGCTGGCGTGTGGGACTGGTTGCCATATTGATCTGCCCGGAGATGGCTACGTTATTGAAATCTGGCGAGCCGACCATGGCAAGGATTTCCCCGGTGACCGGGCGAATCGCGACCAACGCGCCGTTATGCGTATTGTTTTCCGTCAACGATGCGATCTGCGCGCTGACGTATTCCTGCGCCTTGTCCTGTAAAACGGGATCAAGCGTGGTGTACACCACAAAGCCCGAGCGATAAATCACCTGCGGATCATACTGCGCTTCCAGTTGCGAACGGACATAATTAACCCAATGTGGGTACTTCGCGTCGAATGAAGGCGGGCGGAAGGAATAGGTTTTCATCTCGTCCGCGGCCTGCGTTGCCACAAACGGATCGATACAGATCGGCTCGATCTTGTTGCTGACCTTGATACATCCCTGCTCGGCGCTCAATTCAAACATGAGCACCAATACCTGTTGCTGGCGCAGAAGCGTGGGTTCGGGGTTTGTGTAAATGTCATAAACCGCCGGGGATTGTGGCAGGCCGGCAAGGAAGGCCGCCTCGCCCATGGTCAGGTCTTTGGCCGATTTGCCGAAATAGGTTTCCGCCGCGGCTTGCACGCCATAGGCAAGGTTGCCGTAATAGATTTCGTTGAGATACAGTTCGAGGATATCGTCTTTGGAATACCGCCGCGTAATTTCAGCCGCAAGGATAATCTCCCGCGCCTTGCGGGTCACCGTACGCTGACTGCGTTCTTCGGGCGAAAGCAACAACGCCCGCGCCAACTGCTGGGTGATGGTGGACGCGCCGCCGCCCTGTCCGCCTGTTGTGTAGTTTCGCCACAATGCGCGGACAATCGCAACCGGGTCGAAGCCGGGGTTGGTATAGAATTCCTTGTCTTCGGTGGCTATCGTAGCGGCGACAAGGTTTGGAGAAATGTCTTCAATGGGAATATAGGTCCGGCGGCCGGCGTTGGGATCGAGGATTTCATACAAGACCTGTCCGTTACGATCCAAAATGCGTGTGGTCTCGAATTGTGAAGCGCGTTCGCGCAGGTCGCCGATCTCCGGGAGTGTGCTTGCGATCCGATTGTATTGATAAACAAAAATCGACCCCATACATAAACCGACGATGACCACGACAAAAGCCATGACAATCAGAACGCGCAAAAAACATCCCATGCTTCCTCGCCAATTAAAGGGTGGAGGTTTCGCCGGCGGCAGGGCCTCGGGCAAAGGCCGCGACCGTCCCTGTGACTTCGGTTCTTGTTGCGGTTGCAAATGCTTTGAAGGCGGCTCGAACGCCGCGCGTGTCACCCTCGTTCCTTCCACATCCACTTCATCGACGCGGCGGGGGAGGGGCGTATTATCCATGGGGCGATACTGCGGGGGTGTGGTTCCGCCTGAAGACTTGGACTTGCGCTCCCCCTGAGTCTCCTCTTCCGATTGGATGATGCGGCGTAAACGATCGTTATCGTCGTTGCTCATGAGTCTTTTCCTCCCCTTTGGGAGTTGCACAGAATTTCTGCCTTGGCAAAATCGCCCTCATCCCCGGCCCTTCCCCCTATGGGGGAAGGGAGTCTGAGTCCCCTCTCCCTTTGGGAGAGGGTAGGGTGAGGGAAATTTATTTCGGCTTGCTCAGCACCAGCAAATTCAGCGAACCGCGCTGGCAGGTTTCGTCGGTTTGATTCTTTACCACGATGTCCGCCAGAATCGCGCCGCCACCGATGCGTGGGAGGGCTTTCGTTTCGGTGACGGTCAACTCGGCATGAAGCGTATCGCCAATGAAGAAGGGTTTGACAAACTTCCACTCGTTGATCTCGCGAAAAGCCAGCACCGTGCCTTCGAGAAAACCCGTCTGCATGATCAGGCCGGTTGCAATGGACAAGCCCAAAAGTCCATGTGCGATGCGCTGGCCGAATTGGGTCTTCGCCGCGAAGGCCGCATCCGTATGAATCTGGTTGAAGTCGCCGGTCAGCCCGGCAAAGTCGAAAATCGCTCCTTCGTTGATCGTCCGCCCAACCGTGATTACCTTTTGTCCGACAAAAAATTCCTCGAAATAAAGCCCGGCCATGGTTTTCTCCTGAATGTAAGGTTTTATATTCCACGCAACACGTGGTACGTGGCACGTGCCTACTTCTTACCTGTCTCCTGCATACATCGAACCAAATTATACCCGTTTGACCTATCGCCCGTTCACCCGTACAATTGCGCCATGCGTGATTGGTCTTTAAGCCTAGGCGACCCGCTCTACCTCTCTCTCGCGGCAGATGCCCGCCTGTGCAAACCGGATTACGTCAACGATCACATCTGGGAGGCAGATTTCAGCCTCGCCGATTCCGAACGCGCCGCCGTCACGCTTCAAACCACATACGGATTGCGCGCGCGTTCCATGCGCTTGTTCCCGCGTTTTACGGAAAACAACGTCGCCGTTACAGACCCTAACACCTTCATCGTCAAACCGTCACTACGACGTTTCTACCCAAACTTTCTCGCGCTCGATTTTGTTCCCCTCGAAAACCTGCACGCCTCAACCGAATTCTGGGTTCCCGAATCGCATGCGGTCGCGGGTCGCGTCATCCTCATCAACAAAAGCACAGCCACGCGCCAGATCAAACTCGAACTATGCGCCGTCCTCTCGCCTCTCGACGGACAATCCATCATCCCCACACAACAACAACTTGTCAACATCCTTGCGGGACAAACCAGCGGAATCGCTCCCGTGATATTTATGACCGGCGGCCCCAAACACGGTACCGGGACCCAACCCTCGCTCCTGCTGGACCTTGAACTTGGCCCCGGCGCCACAAGACAAATTACCTTCGCCTCAGCCGCGCTCGACACTGTCGCCGAATCCTTTGAACTGGCGCGCCACACCGCCGCCCGCCAGTGGGAGGCTGAGCGTGCGCGCATCGAAATGCTCGACACCTCGCAAGTATTGGACATCCGCACCGGCGACCCCGATTGGGACGCCGCGCTCGCATTCAGCCAAAAGGCCGCGCATGGACTCTTCTTCAATGGCAACGGCGGCCTGCCGAATCCATCGTTTGTGAATGCGCGTCATGTGGATAACGGATTCTCGCGCAAAGGCGACGGCGTGGATTACCCCCCTTCATGGAACGGACAATCGCCGGTGGAGGCGTATTACATTTCCAGTATTTTGCACGGCACGCCGTTTATCGCAAAACAGCTATTGCTCAACTTCCTCTCCACACAGGATGAAGACGGCGAAATGGATAACAAACCCGGCATCGCCGGGCAACGCGCAAAGATCATCGCCGCGCCTTTGCTTGCCACGCTTGCATGGAGATATTTTCAAGCCGCACAAGATCAGGATTTTCTTGCAGAGGCTTATCCCAGGTTGATCAAATTCTTCTGGGCCTGGTTCTCCTCCCTGCACGACCGCAACCGCGACGGCGCCCCGGAGTGGGATCACATCCTGCAAACCGGCTTCGACGACAACCCGGTCTTCGATGTCTGGCATCCCTGGTCGCAGGGGTTGGATATTTCGCTGGTACACAGCCCATCATTGGAATCGATGCTGTATCGCGAAGCGCAGTCCATGATCCGAATCGCAAAACAACTCGGCAAACCCGAGGAAGAAACCGCGCTTGTGCAATCGCAGGCGGAAACGCTGAAAGCGTCGCTCATTGCAAGCTGGAATTCAAATCAGAGTTTTTATTCCTATCGCGATCGCGAAACGGGCTTGATCTCCACTGGTAAAGTCATCGCGAAGAAAAAAGGCGACGGCAATTTAAGACCGAAGGCAGAGTTCGAGGCGGGAGTCCGCTTGCTGGTGGAGATTCAGACTAAAAGTCCAGCCGCGAAGCGACCCGAAGTGGAGATCGGCGAATTCGCCAGCAAATCCAAAGGCGAGTCGGAAGTCATCCTGGGGCATCAATTCCAATGGCGCACGGGCGGGCTGGTTGCCACCACGCAAAAATTATTTACGCGCGTCGGGCGCATCTCCATTCGCGGGCTTGAAGAAAAAGACAAGGTCGTCGTCAAACTTATCGACACCACCGGCGAAGACCTGACTCTCGCGTTGCCGCTTTGGGCGAACATCCCCGAAGAACAACAAGCGAACGCATTGATCGGACGCAACTTCTTAACTGCGGACAGATTCGACCGGCCGTTCGGATATCCGTCGTTGCCCGCTTCGCCCAACCCGGAAGCCGATTCTGTTTCGATGAGCGTGAATCTCCCCTGGAATCAGATGATCGGCGAAGGCCTGCTCTCCTACGGATTCCGCGCCGAAGCCACG